>NZ_JBQFOW010000007.1:0-267050 GCF_056533855.1 Ruegeria sp. F11
TTGGAAAGCGGTGGGCGGCAGTTGCTTCAAAGAAGCAATGAGAGCCCACACCGGCGAACTAAAGAAGGCCGTCCCAATGGGGCGGCCTTTTCGTTTCTCAGCCCCTGCGCACGCTTTGCAAGGTTCCCGCAGATTTGAACGCTCATATCCTTTCGCAGATCAAGACCGCTGGATTTGTGTTACGCTTCCTGAGCAAAAAGACACCGCATGTTTGAACAGGGAGAGCACTATGAACGACCAGAGTCCATCTCGCCGAATGACTGCCGCCGATTTCGATCAGGAGCTTTTGGATCTCTACGACTATTACGCGCATGGACGGATCACCAAGCGCGAGTTTCTGGACGGTGCCGCAAAGTTCGCGGTGGGCGGGCTGACGGCGGTTGCGCTTTTGCAGGCGTTGTCACCCAACTATGCGCTCGCTCAGCAGGTCAGTTTCACCGACCCCGACATCATGCCCGAATACATCACCTATCCCTCGCCAAACGGACATGGCGAGGTGCGTGGCTATCTGGTTCGGCCCGCAAATACAGAGGGACCAGTGCCAGCCGTCGTGGTTGTGCACGAAAATCGGGGCCTGAACCCTTATATCGAAGATGTGGCGCGGCGTGTTGCCAAGGCGGGTTTCATTGCCCTTGCACCGGACGGATTGACCTCGGTCGGGGGGTATCCGGGTAACGATGCGGACGGCAGGGAGCTTCAGCGCACGGTTGACCGCGAAAAGCTGATGAACGATTTCTTTGCCGCATACGAATTTCTTTCTGACAATCCGGACACAACGGGCCGCGTCGGTTGCGTAGGGTTCTGCTATGGCGGCGGTGTTTGCAACGCGATGGCGGTGGCATACCCCGAACTGGCGGCCTCGGTGCCGTTTTATGGGCGTCAGGCCAGCGCTGCAGATGTGCCGAAGATAAAAGCTCCTCTGCTTCTTCAATATGCCGAGCTTGACGAGCGTGTGAATGCCGGGTGGCCGGACTATGAAGCAGCTCTGAAGGAGCATGGCAAAAACTTCACCGCGCATGTCTATCCGGGTGTGAATCACGGGTTCCACAACGATTCAACGCCGCGCTATGACGAAGAAGCTGCTGAACTGGCCTGGTCGCGGACAATCGACTTCTTCAACGCAAACTTGCGCTGAAAGACGTTATGTCAAAGGTTCTGGTGTTGAGGTAGGCACCAGAGCCGCCGAACGAAATGCGGCGTTCAGGACAGCCCGGCCTCGGCCGCCGCCCGAACCGCCCGGATGTTCGCGCCATAGACCTCCGGCGCTGAAACCGACCCGCCCTTGAACACCGCCGACCCGGCCACCAGAACATCTGCCCCGGCTGCTGCGACCAGCGGTGCGGTCAGGGGATCAACGCCTCCGTCGATTTCAATATGCACGGGGCGGTCGCCGATCATCTGGCGCAGTTTGCGGACCTTGCTGGTCATATCGATGAATTTCTGACCGCCAAAGCCGGGGTTCACCGTCATCACGCAGACCAGATCGGTCAGATCCAGCAGGTGCTCGACAGCCTCAGCCGGTGTGCCGGGGTTCAGGGCGACGCCTGCTTTCATGCCAGCGGCGCGGATGGCCTGCAGGGTGCGATGGGTGTGAGGGCCGGCTTCGACATGGGCCGTCAGGATGTCGGCACCTGCGTCGGCATAGGCCTGAATATAGGGATCAACCGGAGTGATCATCAGATGCACATCCATCACCGTCTTCACATGCGGGCGGAAGGCTTTGACGGCGGGCGGGCCGAAGGTCAGGTTGGGAACGAAATGGCCATCCATCACATCGACATGGACCCAGTCCGCGCCCTGCGCCTCGATAGCCTGAATCTCTTGCCCGAAATTGGCGAAATCGGCGGACAGGATCGACGGGGCGATCTTGATAGTGCGGTCAAAGCTCATTGTGGCCTCGTGTCAGGTGAAGTTTGGGGAAGCGTATAGCGGTGCGACGCGTCGAAGGGTAGTCCCTGAAACTTTTGCGCTGGTGTTTTGCCTTTGCCTCTGGATCGGAGCGGATTTCTAGTCCCCGTTCAGCGTCAGGGTCACGCGTTCTCCGGCGAAAGCGGTCCTGCCATATTCAACCGGGATTCCGTCGGGATCCGCGTTGACGCCGGTGGAAAACAGGATGGGTGCCCCTTCGGGCAGACGCAGATGCAGGGCCTGCGTCGCGGTCGCTGCGCGTGCCGTCAAGCGGGTCGAGATGCGGGTGTAATCCGCGATCCCGCAGCTTTGCAGGGCTTTTGTGACCGATTGCGTTTCGGTCAGCGCGGTCAGCAGGTCGGGAAAGCGCCGGGCGGGAAAGATGCTTTGGAACAGGGCGATAGGTTGACCATCAGCCAGCGACAGGCCGTCATACACATGGACCGGGTCGCCGGTGGTCAGGTTCAGCGCATCGGCCTCGGCGGCGTCGGCGGCGCGGGTGGTCAGCGCCAGGATCTTCTTGCCGGGGATTTTGCCGCTGGCCGAGATGCTCTTGTGATAGCGCACGCGCTTGCCGATCGGATAATCAGTGGGCCGCGCCGCGACAAACACCCCGGCTCCGCGCCGGGCGTGAACAAGCCCCTGTTCGGCCATCTCGGACAGCGCCCGCCGAACCGTGTGGCGGTTGACGCCGTGGGTCGCCGCCAACTGCGCCTCGGTCGGCAAGCGGTCTCCGGTCTGATAGCGCCCTTCGGCGATGTCCGAGGTCAGCCCCAGCGCGATGCTCTTCCAGATGGGCGTTTTGCGCATGTTACCAATTCTTCACAGAGTTTGAGATTGCGGGGTGAGGCTCCGCAGGTTAATATTTGTCTAGTTGTATAGTTCATGTAGACAGCCCGGCCAAGAGGTTTTGATGACCGATCAGACAGAAGCCACCACCGTTGCGCGGAAGGAATGGATGGGCCTGCTGGCCCGCGCACCCGAGGATGCGGTGATGACCCTTTGGGACACCGTTGACGCCCGGCCAAGCTTCAACTGGCTGCGCGCACCCGAGGTTGGCGGCGTGATGGTGCGGGGGCGCACCGGGGCAACCGGCGCGCCGTTTAATCTGGGCGAAATGACCGTCACGCGCTGCTCGGTGGTGCTGGAGGACGGCACCGTTGGCCATGCCTATGTGCAGGGCCGTTCCAAACCCAAGGCCGAGGCGGCGGCGCTGATTGATGCGCTGATGCAGACCCCGGCGGCGGACACGGTGCGCCGCAAGGTTGTCGATCCGCTAAAGCGCCAGATGCAGGCTGAGAAAACAGCGCGCGCTGCAAAAGCGGCGGCCACGAAGGTCGAGTTTTTCACGGTTGCGCGGGGAGAGGACTGATGGCCGCTCAAACCCAGTATTCAGGCGGATTTCAGAATCCCCCGATCGACGCCGCCCACGCCTTTCGCGCCGCGATGACCGTCATGGCCCGCCCCGGTGAAATCCGCACCTTGTCGGGCAGCGAACCACCCGCGCCGTTGTCGGTGGCGGCGAGCACCTTGCTACTGACCCTGTGCGACCCCGAAACCAAGGTCTATCTGGCGGGCTCGGTCGATACCGAGGCGGTGCGGGAATGGCTGACCTTCCACACCGGCGCGCCGTTTGTCTCGGCCTCGGATGCGGATTTTGCCGTTGGCACGTGGGAAGCGCTTGGATCGCTTAGCATGTACCGGGTCGGGACGCCGGAATACCCGGATCGCTCGGCCACTCTGATCGTGGAATGCGGCGATCTGCAGCAAAGCGGCGCAGAACTGAGCGGGCCGGGTATCAAGGACGTCTCCCATCTGTCGCTGCCGGACGCCAAGGCGATGCAGGCGAATGCGGCGCTATATCCGTTGGGATGCGATTTCTTCCTGACCTGCGGTGGCAAGGTCGCGGCCCTGCCGCGCAGCACGCAGATCGGGGCGGAGGGTTAGGCGATGTATGTAGCTGTCAAAGGTGGCGAAAAGGCCATTGAGAACGCCCACGCCTGGCTGGCCGAGGAACGGCGCGGATCGACCGATGTGGCGGAACTCAGCCTTGCCCAGATTCGGGAGCAGTTGAGCCTCGCGGTGAACCGGGTCATGGCCGAGGGGTCCCTGTTCGACCCCGACCTTGCCGCGCTTGCCATCAAGCAGGCGCGGGGCGATCTGATCGAGGCGATCTTTCTGATCCGCGCCTATCGCACAACGCTGCCACGCTTTGGCTATTCGAATCCGGTTGAGACGGGGGGTATGACCTGCGACCGCCGAATCTCTGCCACGTTCAAGGATGCGCCGGGCGGGCAGGTTCTGGGGCCGACTTTTGACTACACGCACCGTCTGCTGGATTTCAAACTGGCCGCCGATGGCGAAGTCCCCGCCGCGCCCGACGGTATCGCGCGGCAAGAACCCACGCCCCATATCACCGAGTTCCTGCACGATGAGGGCATCATTCAGGACGAACCCGCCGGCGACGCCACGCCCGGCGACCTGACGCGCGAGCCGCTGGAATTTCCGGCGAACCGGCCGCTGCGCCTGCAATCCCTGACGCGCGGGGATGAGGGGTTTGTGCTCGGCATGGCCTATTCGACCCTGCGTGGCTATGCCCGCAACCATGCCTTTGTGGGCGAGCTGCGGATCGGCAAGGTCGCGGTCGAGATGGACATCCCCGAGCTTGGTTTTGCCATCGACATTGGTGAGGTCGAACTGACCGAATGCGAAACCGTGAACCAGTTCAAAGGCTCCAAGACCGAACCGCCGCAATTCACGCGCGGCTATGGGCTGGTCTTTGGCCAGTCCGAACGCAAAGCTATCGCGATGGCACTGGTGGATCGCGCGCTGCGCTGGGAGGAACTGGGCGAGGATAATCTGGGCGCACCGGCGCAGGATGAAGAATTTGTCCTGAGCCATGCGGATAACATTCAGGCCACCGGTTTCCTCGAACATATCAAGCTGCCCCATTACGTCGATTTCCAGTCCGAACTGGAATTGGTGCGCAAGCTGCGCCGCGAGGCCGAAGAACGGATCACCCTAAAGGAGGCTGCAGAATGAAGGCTGTGGTTTTTGACATCGGTGGCGTGCTGGTCGACTGGCAGCCGCATCTGGCCTGGGTCGAGGCGTTGGGCTCGGAAGAGGCCGCACACGCCTTCATCGAGCGTACAGGTTTTCGCGAACGTAATGCGCGGGGTGATAATGGGGAACTGTTTGCTGACATGGCGCGAGAGTTGGGCGACCCTGCGGACCAACGCCTGTTTGCCGCATATGTTGGCCTTTACACCAGGACCGTTGAAAACGCGCTTCATGGCACATGGGAGGTGCTGGACCGTCTCAAGGCAAAAGGAACACCTGTCCATGCCATCACCAATTGGTCAGCCGAGACATGGCCCGAGGGTCTGAAGGTTCATCCGCGTCTGGGTGAGGTTTTTGAAACACTTGTGGTTTCGGGGCAGGAGGGTGTGATGAAACCTGATGCGCGGATTTTCCAACTGTTGTGCGAGCGGGCAGGTGTTGCTGCGACGGATTGCGTGTTCATCGATGACGGGTTGCATAATGTCGAAGGCGCGCGCGCTGTGGGGATGGATGGCATCCACTTTACCTCACCTTCGGCGTTGGAAGCCGCGTTGACGGAAAGGGGCCTGCTATGAACCTGTGTCGCCGCTTTGCCGGTTCTGACTTAGTCACCTCCGCCGCCGCAATCGCCTCCTCCGAAATCACTGCTGCCGCCATACCAGGAGCCGCCCGAGCCGCTATCGACACCGTGACCCCGCTGACGGTGCCGGTTCCGTGTGGGCATTCGCCAAATGTAGATGATGAATACCAATACGCCGACGATAAGCGCGATTTCAAAAAATGTAATGCCGTTCAAAACCTGTTCTCCGTTCGATTTGTCACAAGGAACAAAACGTCATGAGCGAGTATAACTTCGCCTATCTGGATGAACAGACCAAGCGGATGATCCGGCGGGCAATTCTTAAGGGCCTCGCCGTGCCCGGCTATCAGGTGCCCTTCGCCAGCCGCGAGATGCCGATGCCTTATGGTTGGGGCACGGGCGGGGTTCAGGTCTCGGCGGCGACTTTGACGCCTGAAGATACATTGAAGGTGATTGATCAGGGGGCGGATGATACGACCAATGCGGTCTCGATCCGTAAATTCTTTGAAAACACTGCGGGTGTTGAAACCACGGAAGAGACGGAAAAGGCGACAGTGATCCAGACCCGTCACCGCATCCCCGAGGCGAAGCTTCGCGAGGATCAGATCATCGTCTATCAGGTGCCTATCCCGGAACCCCTTCGCTTTCTGGAGCCGCGCGAGACCGAGACGCGCAAGATGCACAGCCTAGAGGAATACGGGCTGATGCATGTGAAACTGTATGAGGACATCAGCCAGCACGGGGCGATTTCGACCTCTTACGCCTATCCGGTGAAAGTGTCAGGTCGCTACGTGATGGACCCGTCTCCGATCCCGAAATTCGACAACCCGAAGCTGGAGATGGACGCAATCCAACTGTTCGGCGCTGGGCGCGAACAGCGGATTTACGCGGTGCCGCCGTACACGAAAGTCGTGTCTCTGGATTTCGAAGATTACCCGTTCGAGGCCACCAAAGCCGACCATCCGTGCGATCTGTGCGGGGCCGAGGACAGCTATCTGGACGAGGTGATCATGGACGACGCGGGCAACCGGATGTTCGTTTGCTCGGACACCGACTATTGCCGATCCCGCCGCGCGGCGGGGCATGAAGGGCGTTTTGGCAAGGAGGATGCTTTATGATGCGTGAACACGTACTTGGAATTGATCATCTGGGCCTGACGGTTGCCGATCTTGACGTGACCAAAGGGTTCTTTGTCGATGCGCTGGGTTGGGAGGTGGTCGGCGGGCGACCCGAATACCCGTCGGTCCTTATCAGCAACGGGTCGGCGGTGTTGACCCTGTGGCAGCAGAAAGGCGAGGATCAGCGCGCCTTTGACCGACACGCCAATGTGGGCCTGCATCATGTCGCGTTCAAAATCCCGTCGGCCGAGTCGCTGGACAAGGTGTTCGAAACGGTCAGCACCTGGCCCGGCGTCGAGGTCGAATTCAGCCCTGAACCTTCGGGCGGAGGACCCAAAATCCACTTCATGATCCGCGAACCCGGCGGCAACCGGATCGAATTTGCCTATGATCCGAGGTAGAGAGACATGACCCCGCTGCTGAGTGTTCAGGGCCTCAAAAAGACCTATGGGCCGCGCATCGGATGTGCGGATGTCAGCTTTGATCTTTACCCCGGCGAGGTGATGGGGATCGTTGGCGAAAGCGGCTCTGGCAAGTCGACTTTGCTGAACTGTCTCGCGGGGCATCTGGAACCGGATGCGGGGCAGGTTGTCTTTGACACGCGCGCGGATGGGCCGGTGGACACGGTGACCATGCCCGAGCCTGAACGTCGGATTCTGGGCCGCACAGACTGGGCCTTTGTGCATCAGCACGCCCGCGACGGGCTGCGCATGTCGGTCAGCGCGGGCGGCAACATCGGCGAGCGGCTGATGGCTGTGGGCGACCGCCATTACGGTGCGATCCGCGACCAGGCGATTGACTGGCTGGGCCGGGTCGAGATCAACGAGACCCGCGTCGACGACCGCCCGACCACGTTTTCAGGCGGGATGCAGCAGCGGTTGCAGATCGCTCGAAATCTGGTCACAGGCCCCCGGCTGGTGTTCATGGACGAGCCGACCGGAGGGCTGGATGTCTCGGTTCAGGCGCGGCTGCTGGATCTGCTGCGCGGGTTGGTGCGCGAGATGGGGCTGAGCGCCATTATCGTCACCCATGATCTGGCTGTGGTGCGCCTGCTGGCGGACCGGCTGATGGTGATGAAGGACGGCCATGTGGTTGAGGCCGGGTTGACCGATCAGGTTCTGGACGATCCGCAACATGCCTATACGCAGTTGCTGGTGTCCAGCGTTCTACAGGTTTGATTCCGTATTTGGGACGAGAAGAAGCGATGATTGAACTCAAGGATGTCAGCAAGAGCTTTACTCTGCATAATCAGGGCGGCGCGGTGATTCCGGTGATGGAGGGCGCTTCGTTGAGGGTGTTGCCGGGCGAATGTGTGGCGCTGACCGGGGCCTCGGGTGTGGGCAAGTCGACGCTGATGCGGGTGATCTACGGCAACTATCTGGCCGCCTCGGGGCAGGTGCTGGTGGGTGGTCTGGACGTGGCGCGGGCCGAGCCGCGCGAGGTACTGACGCTGCGACGCCAAACGCTGGGCTATGTCAGCCAGTTCCTGAGGGTTGTGCCCCGCGTACCGACGCTTGAGGTGGTGGCGGAACCGCTATTGGCGGTGGGTTGTGACAAGCAGGCGGCGCTGGACAAGGCGGCCGGATTATTGGCGCGGCTGAACATCCCGGAACATCTGTGGATGCTCAGCCCCACGACCTTTTCGGGGGGCGAGCAGCAGCGCGTGAACATCGCGCGCGGTTTTGCGCATGATTACCCCGCAATGCTGCTGGACGAACCCACGGCCAGTCTGGACGTGCGCAACCGCGAAACCGTGCTGTCTCTGATCGAAGAGGCCAAAGCGCGCGGCGCGGCGATTGTCGGCATTTTCCACGATGTCGAGGCGCGCGCGCAGGTCTGTGACCGGGCGGTCGATGTCTCGGAGTTCACGCCGGGGCGGGCGGCATGAGCCTTGCTCCGGTCATAGCGGTCGTTGGCCCATCAGGGGTTGGCAAGGACAGCGTGATCAACGCGCTGGCAGCCCGCATGCCGGGCATTCAGCCCGTGCGCCGTGTCATAACCCGACCCGAGGGTGAAAGGGGTGAGGATTTCGACCGGGTGTCCGAGGCTGAGTTCCGTCAGATGGTGCAGGCGGGAGCGTTCGTTTTGCACTGGTCCGCGCATGGGCTGATGTATGGCGTGCCCGCCGGGATTGCGGCGCAGCGCGGACAGGCCGATGCGGTTCTGGTCAACCTTTCGCGGGGGGTGCTGCTGCATGCGCAGGCGGTGTTTGGCGACCTGATCGTGGTCTCTCTGACCGCCAATGCCGGGGTTCTGGCCGGGCGTCTGTCAGATCGCGGGCGAGAAAGCGTGGATGAACAGGCGCGGCGGTTGGAGCGGGCAGAAGCACGGTTGCCCGAAGGGCTAAAGCGCGTGATTGAGGTCGACAATTCCGGGCCGCTAGAGGCCACGGTCGACGAAATCCTGACCCGCCTTCAACCAGAGAGGGCGTAGCGATGGATCAGATGAAATCGCCCATCTTCGGCTTCACCCACCAGCGCCAGATCGGCGATGTGGAATGGCGCGGGCAGCAGCGGTCCGAGGTGAGCTTCAAGCGCCTTTTGCACCCAAGCCAGTGTCGGTTTTTCCAACCTGCCGCTGAGTGTGATGTGAAACCGGAAAGTATCCATGACATATGGATAGCCCCATTGGGTCAGGTTGGCCTCTTGCACCGGCGTCAGACCGGCAGCACGGCGGCGGGCCAGTTCGGCTTGGGACGCGGGCGCGCGGAAAGGGTCCAGATCGCGGACACAGGCGGCGGCCAGCGCGTTCAGCGCGCCTGTGTCGCCCAGTGGGCGCAACGCGAGAAAGCGGCCCAGCCGGGCGATTTCCAGGCCGTCCAGCACCACCGGCTGCTGCTGCGTGGCCAGTCGGGCACAGGCGTCCTGCAACGCGGCGAGCGTTTGGCCCTCTGCCAAACGAAAAGGCGGCTTCAGCGTGGCATGCAGGCCATACTTGCGCGGAACCTCGGTGACGGCAGAGACATCCACGCCCTCCACAACGGGATGCGCGGCAGACTGGCCGGTCTCCATGTCCCAGCCCAGCCAGTCTGTACCGAACCTCGCCCATTCCGCTCCGGCAGGCGGCGCAAAATAGATCGCGTATCGCTTGAACGTCACATTGGCCTCCTACCTGGCCGTTCCCTAACTCAAACTGCGTGAAGGTCAGATGACAGAAGAACTGATCCTTGCCAATGCCACGCTTGTTCTGCCGGATGAGACCGTTACCGGCAGTGTCCGGATCGCGGGCGAGACCATCGCCGGTATCGACACCGGTGCGGGCGTTCCCGCAGGTGCCGTGGATTGCGAGGGCGACTATGTCAGCCCCGGTCTGGTTGAGCTGCACACCGACAATCTGGAACGGCACATCCAGCCGCGCCCTCAGGTCGACTGGCCTCATGCCGCTGCCATCATCGCCCATGACGCGGAACTGGCCAGCACCGGTATCACCACTGTGTTCGACGCCATGCGCATCGGTTCGATTCCTACCGGCGCGGCGCGATATCTGAAATATGCGCGTGGTTTGTCGCGCGAGCTCTGGGAATTGCGCGAACAGGATGCGCTCAAGATCAGCCATTTCCTGCATTTGCGAGCCGAGGTGTGCTCGGAAACGCTGGTCGAGGAACTGGATGAATTCGGCCCCGAGGACCGCGTCGGGCTGCTGTCGATCATGGACCACACGCCGGGGCAGCGGCAGTTTCGGGATATGTCGAAGCTCGAGACCTATCTGAAGGTCAAATACGCGATGGACGATGACACGTTCCTGCAGCATGTGGCGCAACTGAAAGGTCTGCGCGACCGCAATGGCGACCGGCACGAGCTTGAAACGGTCAAGGCCGCCCGCCGCTTTGGCTCTGTGCTGGCCAGCCATGACGATACGACGGCTGAGCAGGTGCGCGTATCCGCCGATCACGGGATCCGGTTGGCCGAATTTCCCACCACGGTCGAGGCGGCGCGCGCCTGCCACGATCACGGCATCAAGGTGATGATGGGTGCGCCGAATGTGATCCGGGGCGGGTCGCATTCGGGCAATGTCTCGGCCCGAGAACTGGCCGAGCTGGACCATCTGGATATCGTGTCGTCCGACTATGTGCCCTCGGCACTGCTGCTTTCGGCGGTGATGCTTGGTGAGATGTGGGGCGATATGGCGCGCGGGATCAGGACGGTGACGCAAACCCCGGCATTGGCCGCCGGGCTGGATGATCGGGGCGCATTGCGGGTCGGTGCGCGGGCCGATCTGATCCGGTTCCGGATGCGTGCGGGTGCCCCGGCGCTGAATGCGGTCTGGTCGCGGGGCCGTCGGGTCGCCTGATCAGGCGGTGTAGAACAGGTAGCGGTCCGGCGCGATGGTGTCGGGCCCTACGATCTGATTGAACCCTACAAGCGGTTGGCCGGATATCAGCAGGCCGCCGGGCTGCATGACTTCGGCGATCAGAGGGCTGAGGCGCGCGGCCTCGGCCACGTCTTCCTCTTTGATGCCTCTGCCGAAATCGTAATGCGCCAGAGCAATCGTGCGGCCACGTTCGGCGAGTTTCTGCAACATGGGCTCGGCTTCGCCCTGCAGAAAATCCTCGGGTGGGGGGGTGCTGCTGGGGTGGCATTGCAGAACCCGGTCCATCACCCAGATGCGGCGGTCGGGCAGGATCTCGCGCAGGTGATCATAGGTGCGGCCATTGCCCAGCCCCATATCCAAAACGTCGCCCTGCTTGCCGTCGATCTGTGCGGCGGCCCAGTTCAGCCCGTCGCGCTGGGCGGTAAAGCGGCGCAGCATTGAATCCAGTCGGCTCATGGGGTCTTGGTCCTTTGGGTTTTGGGGGCGGTCCACGGAATGGCAGGGCCGTTCAGGAGTGTACCTAGCAACTCTTCGGTGAACGTCCAGATGTCTTGATCATGGACGAGGTGGTGGGTCAGCACGCCGAAGGGTTCGTTATTGTCGGCCCGTCCTTCGCGGCGATCCTGCAACAGATGGACGGTTTGCGCGATCAATGCATCCGGCGACATCAACCCGCGTGTGCCGCGCCAGTCGATGGGGTCCAGATGGGTGTTGATCTGCTCAAGGCCTGGGGCGGCCATCGCGGATTTGCGGGGGGTCGCGGTTGAGAGGATGCGAAACCCGATTTCGGGCAGTTGGGCCACGGCCTCGGGCGCGATACGGTTCCAGGGGGGCACAAACATGGGGCGCAGATCATCGCCGAACAGCGTGCGGAGCTTGGCAAGCCCGGCCTGCGCATCGGCGACTATCGCATCCAAGGGGCGATGCAGACGGAACTCCGACTTCTTCTCACTCGCTGGCGCGTGGTTCTGATGCGCCCAACCGTGGACAACCGAGATCAACGTCTCCCGCTTGCTCATGTATTCCGCCAGTTCCGGACTGGCGTCTTTTGGGATCACGGCCAAATGAACCGGCAGGTTCAACCGCGCGGACAGGTATGACAACTTGTCCAATTGAGGCGTGGGCGCAATGGCATCGTCGTCGCGCCACCACAAGGGCAGCGTCAAACCCTGATCGCGCCAGCGACCCAACTCCGTTTCAAGAGGGGCCCAGTTAACGCTCATTGACGGCGTTCCCAAAGCTCTTTGGCAATCTTCACCGACTTCTGCGCCCCGTCAAACCCAAGATCCTTCGCCTCGCGCGGCCCGTCGGAAAGCACGCGGCCTACGGCCTCGGCCAACGTGAAACCATTCAGGTTTCCACTGACCAGCACTTCAATTGCAGGCATCTGCGATAGGCTTTGTCCCCGCAGCCCCTGTTCGACTTCTTTGCCGTCGTCGAACGGAATGAACACTGCTGGAGCTCCGCTCTGCAGAATGTCCAGCGCGGTGTTATAGCCGCACATACTGACCGAGGCAGCGGCATGCGGCAGCATCTGGCGGAAATCCGGGCGCACTGGCTCGATGATCACGGGCGTGCCCTCGGCCAGTCGCGATAGTTCGGCAATTCGCGCTTGCGCATCCTGCCCGCCCACCAGCAGGCGCCAGCGCCTGTTGGTCATCTTTCGGGCAGCCTCGATGGCTGCGCGAAAGATCGGCTGGCCGACGGAGCCACCTCCGGCACTGACAAGAACCTCGTCCCGCCCCACCGCATCAGGATGCGGCTGCGGCGCTTTGGGTGCTACGAAACCGGTGTAGTGCAGGCGCTGCGCCAGTTCTGCCGAGACCGGCCAGCTAACGGATAGGGGAATGACCCTTTCGGTCGAGTGTACCAGAATACCATCGTAGTAATTCGCCACGATTTGATCTGTGCGCTCGGCCTTCGACGGTTTGGACGGCGGGGCCAAAATGTCCCGGATCGACCCCAGAATAAGGGGGCGGTGGGGCAGATTTCGGGCGGCGATCAGGGTGGCCTCGAACTCATCAGTCAGAGAGCGGCGGCCAAACGGAAAAAGCTCGGTGATCAGAACCTGCGGCTGGAAACTTTGAACTGCTTTGGTCAGCGCGGTGATCCGCGCCGCGCGGTAGGCGTCATCCGCGATCTCTCCGCTGTCAGTCAGCAGGCGGGTGAAGTTCGTGCCGTCCGACCGCAGCGGTGGCAGGCCCAGCAGGGTCAGGCCGGTGCTGTCCAACTGCGGCGCTGGCATGCCGCCCGAGACCACAAGAACTTCATGCCCGTCCGCGGCAAAGGCCCGGCCCAGCGTCAGCGCGCGGCTGAGATGTCCGGTGCCTAGCAAATGGGTGACGATGATCATGACTTTCATCGGGCAGCCTCTCGCGGGATCAGGCGAACGGGATCGGGGTCGGGGCTCAGAGTGTGCACATCAACGATATACAGACGATTGCGTTTGATCTTGAAGGGGGGCGGGCCATCGAAATTCCATCCCCAGGCGCGGGCCAGAATGGCGCGCATGATGCCGATATGGCAGACCGCAACCGTGTCGTTTCGCAGGCTGGTCAGCCATGGATGCAGCCGCGACCAGACCTCGGCCGGGGTTTCACCGCTTGGCGGGCGGTAGTCCCACCCCCAGTCTACGATATGGCGGTAGCCGCTGTTTTCATCCGCGATCAGATCGACCCCGCGCAGACCCTCCCAATCGCCCCAGTTCATCTCGGTCAGCGCCTCCGAGGTCTGAGGGTCACGGCCCGAGACCAGCCGCGCCGTTTCGCTGGCCCGCAGCAAGGGGCTGGACCAGATATCGGCCCCCTCCCACCCCGGCGGCAAGCTGTAACCCGCCAGTTCCGCGCGCGTGTCATCGTCCAGCGGAATGTCGCTGCGCCCCTGAATCCGCCCCGCGCGGTTCCAGTGGGTATGTCCGTGGCGGAGCAGGGCGAGCCGGGTCATGACGCCTCCAATATCGGGCGGATTGCCGCCCAGAACCGTTCGGTCGCTTTGGGCATCAGATGACGTTGCGCGACATGGGCGCGGGCTTTGGTCCCCAGAGAGTGGCGTGTCCGGTCATCCCCCAATAGCCGTTGAATGTGGTCCGCCAGCCCTTTTGCTCCGGCTTCAACCGCGGGGTAGCCCGCTGGTGCAAGAACATCGCGCACGCCGGGGCGGTCCTGTGCGGCCACGGGAAGGCCGGTCGCCTGCGCTTCGAGGTAAATCATGCCATAAGCCTCATTCACACCGGGCCAGACCAGCAACGAAGAGCTTTCATAGACCGCTCGCAGGGTTTCTCGGTCCAACTGACCCAGAAACGAAACCCTTCCGCCGAACCGGGCCATCTTTGCCTCGACCTCGGCGCGGGCGGGGCCGTCGCCTGCGATGCGCAGTTGCCAGTCGCCCTTTAGATGCGCCAGCGCCTGTGCAAGAGTGTCGTACGAAGCCAGCTTGTCGCCATACCGCATCATTCCGACCGTAAGCATCGGCCCCTGGCCCAAACTTTGCGGTGGCAGGTCGGTTTGCGGCAGAAAGGGCGGCAGTTCGACCAATTGCTGATCGGCGAAGCGGTCGCGCAGTAGCGTGATCAGGTCGTTTGCGGTGTGATAGAAAATCACCTTCGCCGCATCGCAGGCGTCGTGCGCGGACTGCGCGAACCCGGCCCATGGACCGTTCAGGCGGCTTGAAGCGCGGGTGCTTTCAAGCTGCACGTAAGGCAGGCCACGCGCGGCACAGACCCGCGGGCCTAACAGATCGGGGGCCTTGTAGTAGTTGTGATAGGTCACCCAGAGCGCAGTGTCGGGCGGCAAATCCGCGATCAGCTGGTCCGCCTCGGCCTGTGCCTTGTCACGCAGGGCTTGCTGCAACGCGGGATCGCCGGTTTTGTCGTAAATACGAAGGCGCGAGGCCAGATCAACCTGATCACCTTCGGCAGCAATCGCGCGCATCAGGTTCCGGGCCATTTCCCGGTCGCCCGAGGGCGTTGGGCTGTCAGGCGATTTCATCGGGGCGTAAAAGGCGACGCGGGCCATCACGCGGTATCCGAACACAAGGCGCTCAGCCGGGCGGAAAGGCGGGCGATGCCGGGGTCCATCCGGAATTCGGCAATCAGGCGGTCATAGGCGGCGATGGCCATGTCGGCGGTTTTGTCGGGGGCAGACGCCATCCCGACAATCGCCGCTGCCAATGAGGCCGGATCGTCCTCGGACAACACCCCATGGGTCCCAGTTTCGATGAATTCCGGGATCGCCGAGACCGGGGTCGACAGGATCGGCAGGTGTTGCGAGGCGGCCTCCATCAGCACATTGGGCAGCCCATCTCGGTCGCCATCTGCCGCGATGCGACTGGGTAGAACGAACAGGTCCGCGCGGCGCATGGCCTCGATCACTTCGGGTTGGTCGCAAGCGCCTTTCCACGTGATCCGGTCTGCGATGCCTACGGTCCGGGCGTGACCGCGCAGCGCGTCGCCGAGCGTGCCGCCGCCTATATGGGTCCAGTGCCAGTTCAGCGAGTTCGGTAGCTGGGCAAAGGCGTCGATCAGGCGGTCGAACCCCTTTTTTTCGACCAGCCGCCCGACCGACAGCATGTGAAACGGCCCGTCCACCGCGCGTGGCTCGCGCTCGGGCGGAGAAGGAAAACGGTCTAAATCCAGCCCGTGATAGATCAGCTCTACCCGCGCCGGATCATCCGCCAGCCCGCGCAGATGCTCTGCCCCAATGGCGGTGCATGTGGCCCCAAAGGCCGCGCCGTAAGTGCCAGCCTGCAGCTTTTCGCGCTTCTCCCAGTCCGGCGAGGTCCAGATGTCCTTGGCGTGGGCCGAAAAGCTCCACGGGATACCGCACATGATGGCGGCGTAGCGCGCCACCGACGAAGGCGTGTGCATGAAATGGGCATAAAGCGCCCGGGTCGCGTCGGGCAGCTCTGCGGCCAGAACGCAAGCCTGACCAAAGCGGCGAATGCGGTTATGGGTGGGATCACGGCGCAGGTCTGCGCGCCAGACCCGGTAGGCCTCGGGATATCCGGGCAAGCGTTGGGCGATGGTCCGCGCTGTCCAGACCCGTTGGGGTTCTTCGTACAGGTATTCGGGCAGATAATGCACTTGGCCACCGAACCGGTCATGCAGCGGGTGGCGCTTGGTGTCGGTGGGATGGCGCAGGGACCAGATGTCAAAGCGGTGCCCGGCGTCTTGCAGGGCCACAAGCTCTTGCGCGATGAACGTTTCCGACAGGCGCGGCCATCCTTTGACCAGCACCGCCAGTTTAGGATCGGGTGCGCTCATCCGGTTGCCAGTTCCTGTTCCCGGCTCAGCAGCGCATCGACACGGTCCGTCACGTAGTCCAGCCCGTCCAGCAACCCGCCGCGAATGGCCTGCGAGGGCAGCGGCTGATTGGGCAGGTCGCGAATGGCGCGGATCATCGCGTCAGCGGTCAGCCCGTCGCGCTGTTCATCCAGCATCCGCACCAGCCCGAGGTTTTCGGCGCGCGATGCCCGAATCCACTGCTCCAGTCGGGGCGTGGTACGCGGCACGATGACGGCGCGTTTGTCGAAGGACAGAACCTCGCAAAACGTGTTGTAGCCGCCCATGCAGACCACTCCGGCGGCGCCTGCGAACAGGGTTTCGATCTGAGATTCAAAGCCGACCGCAGTGACCCGCCCGTTCAGCGCGGCGACGCGGGTTTCAAACTCGTCCCGCAACTCACCGGATAGGAACGGCCCGTAAACCAGCACTGCACGCGGAGACAGGTTGGGGTCCTTTTCGTAGGCCGACAGCACAAGGTTCACCATCGCCTTGCCATCACCGCCGCCGCCCGGTGTGATCAGGATGTAAGGCTGCTCCGGCGGCTCGCCCACGGGCCCAAGGTCGCGACGCAGATAGCCCGTCCAATGAATGCGCGACTGCGCGGCGGGGCTGAGCGGCAGGCCTTTGGTCGGGTCATAGATTGACCGCAGCCCATAGACCCAGATTTCGTGATAGAAGCGTTCGGTGGCGGCGATGGCCTCTTTCCGAGCCCATTCGGCGGCCAGAACCTCGGGCTCGTCCAGAACATCACGCAGGCCAAGGATCAGCTTTGTGTCGCCGGAAAACTGCAACTGTTCCAGCGTTGGCAAAAGCTCCCCTCGGAAACCTGTCGGTTCCTTGTCAACAATCAAAACGTCCGGGTCGAACTGCTGGACTGCGGTCTGGATCAGGCCCGAGCGCAGTTCGGTCACCTCATCAATGCCCATCCCGATGGTGCGGGCGGCGTAGGAGCCATCCTCGCGCTTGGTAACGCCGGGCAGGCGCACATGATCAACGCGTCGGGGAAAGGTGAAGCGACCAGCCACCGGAGACCCCGTCAGGATCAGGGCCGAGGCCTGCGGGTCAGCCTCGGTCATCGCGGCGGCCAAAGCGCGCGACCGGCGCAGATGGCCCAGCCCAAACGTGTCGTGGCTGTAAAACAGGAGACGCGGCGCGCGGCCGGATTTTGTGGTCTGTTTGCCTAGGCTCATATTGTTGCCCGTTTTAGTGGTCTTGGTGCAATTCCCGCGCGTTTGCACCAGTTATCGTATATTGTCCGGCTTTGCTTGCCAAAGGCGGAGTTGCCTGCCGCAAATGTGCCATGCATGGCGATTTGGCAACAGGAATTTACGGGTTCTTCGGCATATCGCGTCAGTGTTTTGTGTTGGTGCCGGAATGACCGAAAACCCAGCGATCCGGGGCTGTACCCGAATGCCGGTCCGTTCATATTCAATTTTTGTCGGATTGAAAATACCAGCAAAGGACTGTGCGTTGAAAACACGCCTTTACACGATATAGAAACCGTCGTGCGGGAAAATTTGAACAGCCCGTGCCTGTTCTGTACTGTCTTCGGTGACAGGAAATGGATGCAAGACCTTATGAAATTTAAACATCTGGCCGGGTTACTGCTGACGTTCTGGACCCTTTTGCTGGCGTATCCGGCTGGGGTGATGGCGCAGACGTCGTTGATTCCGGGGTACACTACCGGGTCAAGCACCGACGCCGAAACATCGACCGACAGCGATCTGGCAGCGGCGATCCGCGCGGCAAGCGAGGCCGGTGCCAGCGTTATCGTGATCGACAGCGGGGGGCAGGTGGTGTCCGCGAACACCCAGGGCGGTGCCCAGTCGGAAGACGAGGCATCCGACAACCCGATGGGCGGTGGCTCGCAACTGATGAAGGCGCAGGAGAGGTTCACGAAGTTCCGGGAATCAATGGCCTCACGGATGGAGGCCCTGCCGTATTCGGTGTTCGAGGTGCAGTATGTCCTGCGCCAGACCAGCCCGGATGGCCGCATCCAGACCTATGTCGAGGTGTTGGGCTGGAACGTCCTGTTCCTGCTGCTGGGGCGGTGGCTGTCCACCGAAATCTACGGAAAACGGTTTGCAAAGCGCTGGGTCGTGGCCCGCAGCAAGGAAAATCCGCAGGGCTATCGCGAGAAGATGCCGTTTCTTGTGTTCCGCTTCCTGATGGGGATCGGCGGGACGATCTTTGCGATGTTGATGGCGCTAATCGTGGGATATGTGTTCTTTGGCGAGGCCGAGGATATCTCGATCCAGTTCACGGTGACGGCGATCTTCACCGCCTTTTTCCTGTCGCGCACGGTGTCGGACCTGTGGAGGATGGTGCTGTCGCCCTATCTGAGCCAATATCGCTTGCCGCCCTTTTCCGACCGAAACGCTAAACGGCTGTATATCTGGGCCTCGGCTCTGGCGACCTATGACATCTCGGTGGTGATGTTCTCGACCTGGGTGGCGGATTTCGGGCTGAACTACAATGTCTACGCCATGGTCTATGGTGGTCTGACCATGTTTGGCGCGTTGGGGAACGTCCTGATGATCCTGTTCAATGCCCGCGCCATTTCCAACGCCATCCGCGGAGGGCGGGCCCCGGATCAGGTGTCCTGGATTTCGCGCCTCATCTCCTACGCCTGGGCACCGGTTTTGATCGTCTACATCGTTTTCAGCTGGTTCAAGCTGGCGGTCGATCTGGTTCTGGAGAACGAGAACTCGATCCCGATCGTGGCCAGCAGCTATGCGATCTTCATGTCCGTCGTCGTGGCCTATGGGGCGATGAACTACCTGCTCGAGCGGTATTTTGACCGCAACCGGCAGATGGAAGAGATCAATGCCGAGGCTGAGCCCGACGGGGATGAACCCGTTGAGACGGAAACCCCGGAAGCCGAGAAGCGAAAGCACGCGATCCTGACATACGAGGATCTGGCACGGCGCGTGGCGGGCATTTTGGCCTTTGTCGTCGGGCTTTATGCGGTGGTGGTGATCTGGAACCCGAACGCAAGCTGGAGCGAGGATTTACCCGTCGAGCGTGCGCTGGACGTGATGGTGATCCTGTTCATCGGCTACATCCTGTTCCATTTCTTCCGCATCTGGATCGACAGCAAGATCGCCGAAGAGGTGGATGACGGAACCGATGCCGAACTGGGTGACGAAGGCGGCGAAGGCGGGCAGAGCCGGTTGGCGACCCTGCTGCCCTTGTTCCGAGGGGCGATTCTGGCGGTTGTTGTCGTGACCATTGTTCTGATCGTGTTGATGGAGATCGGAATCAACGTCAGCCCGCTGTTTGCCGGTGCCGGTGTCGTCGGTCTCGCCGTCGGGTTTGGCTCGCAAACGTTGGTGCGTGACATCTTCTCGGGCGCGTTCTTCTTGTTGGATGATGCGTTTAGGAAGGGGGAATACATCGACATTGGCGATGTGAAAGGGACGGTCGAAAAGATATCGGTCCGTTCCTTCCAGTTGCGCCACCATCTGGGTGCGCTCAACACCATTCCCTTTGGAGAGATCAAGGTGCTGACCAACTATTCCCGCGACTGGGTTATCATGAAACTGCCCCTGCGGGTGACTTATGACACGGATGTCGAGAAGGTGCGGAAGCTGATCAAGAAACTGGGCCAGCAATTGCTGACCGACCCGGTGATTGGCGAGAACTTTATCCAGCCGCTGAAATCGCAGGGCGTGATCGAGATGCAGGACTCGGCGATGATCATCCGGGTCAAGTTTATGACCAAACCGGGCGATCAGTGGCTGGTGCGCAAGAAGGTCTATCAGGAAATCCGTGAGCTGTTCGCCCGGGAAGGCATCCGCTTTGCCCACCGTGAAGTGACGGTACGGCTGGCTGATGACAAGGACCCCGAAGACCTGTCGCCGAAACAGCGCGAGGCGGTGACCGGCGCGGTTCAGGCTGCGATTGACGAGGATTATCTGGACGATATCGGCCCCGGAGGCGACGACCGCTAGGGGCCCCTCCCGCCCCTTTGAGGTGCGTCTCTGACGAGACGCAATCCAAAGCGTTGGGCCGCGCCGCGCGTGCCGCGCGGCGGGTGCGTCAGGAGGGCTAGGGCCACTCCGGTTTAGAAGCTCCGAGTTTCTGGGCGGGCAAATCCCAGCGCATTTTTGTTTCACCCACGGTAAGGGCGGGTTTCAGGCGCTGGCCGGGGCCCCAGCCCGATGCCTCGGAGGCGGGGGCGAAGTCGGTGGGTTCGGCCGCGCCGATCTCATCGCTGCCGCCGGACTTGCTGAGCCGGGCCAGAAGTTCCGCAGTGCGGGCCAGCGACAGATGGGCGTACATGACCGAATTGCCCGACGCGGCCTCGGCCAGAGCCGACAGGACGGCGGCGGCCATCAGGTAGCCGGTCGCGTGATCCAGCGCCTGAACGGGCAGGGGCGTTGGTTTGTCGGCCTGGGCCCAATCCATCCCTGCATGGGCTATTCCGGCGCTCATCTGGACCAGACTGTCAAAGCCGCGCCGAGTTGACCACGGGCCTTGCCAGCCATAGGCGTCTAGCGTGACCTCGATCCGGTTGGGGGCAAGCTCGTCGCGTTTGGCCTTGGTCAGTCCCAGCGCGTCCAGAGCACCGGGGCGGTAGCCGTGCACAAACACATCCGCCTGCGCCAGCAGGTCCTGCAGCCGCTCAAGCCCCTTTGATGATTTGAGGTCCAGATAGGTGCACCGCTTGCCCAGAGAGATATCGGGTATGACGCCGGGCTCATCCCAATCCGGGGGATCAACCCGCAGCACATCCGCGCCGAACCCGGCCAGCGTGCGGGTCGAAACAGGCCCGGCCAGCACGCGGGTCAGGTCGAGCACACGTAACCCGGCCAAGGGGCGTGCTGAGGTGGCCTGAGGCCGGTCCCGCAGCGAAACCGGGCGCGGCCCCTGCCAACTGATCAGCGGATCGCGCGAGACGGCGCGGCCCTGCGGATGCTCCAACCACTCGGTCCGGCTGCGCATGGCAGCGGCAACGCCACCCTGCGCCACAACCGCGTTTTCCAGATCGGTGATCTTCCACGACCGGACGGCTTGCGTCACCGCATCGCGATCCGCCTGCGTGGCAAGAACGTTCAGAGCTGCCGCGCGGTGATGCGGCAGGTTTGTGTGCAATCTGATCCATCCGTCTGAGGCCCGGTAATCCCCGGCAATCGCATCCCACAAGCTGGGCATATCCCACCCGTCGGGGCGGAATGAAAACCCATACCACAGCGAGGCCAGACGGTGATCGACAGAAACCTCGACCTCTGCGTCCGTCAGGTTCAGGGCTTTCATCAGGCGGGCCAGTTCCAGACCGACCGCCGCGAAGCTGGCGGTTGCCAGTTCCGATACGGCAAAGGCGCTGGGCAGGACACCCGAGCCGGTGGTCTTGTAGCTGTCCGTGGCGGGAAGGGACGCAAGCAGGCTCATTGCTGATAGGGGTCCAGACTGTCGCGCAGACCGTCGCCAAGGAAGTTGAACGCCAGCACCACCACGATGATCGGCAGCATCGGGATGGCCGTCCACGGGTAGATCTCGATCGAGGCCAGGTTCTGTGCATCGTTCAGCATCACGCCCCAGCTGACCGCGGGGGCCCGAAGCCCAAGGCCAAGGAAGCTGAGCGCCGTTTCCCCAAGGATCATCGCCGGGATCGACAGGGTGGCCGAGGCGATCAGGTGAGACATGAAGTTCGGCAGCAGGTGCTTGCGGATCACCCGTCCGGAACTTGCGCCCATCATCTCTGCCGCACGCACGTATTCCTCTTCACGCAGCGACAGGAACTTGGCACGCACGGATCGCGCCAGTCCGGGCCAGTCGAGGATGCCGAGGATGATCGAGATGATGAAGAATACAGCGACGGGGCTCCAGTTTGACGGCACAGCGGCGGACAGCGCCAGCCAGAGCGGCAGTTCGGGCAGCGAGCGCAGGATTTCGATGACCCGGTTGATGACCCAGTCGATGCGCCCGCCGAAATACCCGGCCATCGAGCCAAACAGGATGCCGAGGAAGAAGGACACCGAAATCCCGATCAGGCCCACGGTCAGCGACAATTGCGCCCCGTAAAGAATGCGGCTGAAGATATCGCGGCCCAGCCGGTCAGATCCCCACAGGAACAGCGTTGACCCCTCGGGCGCGCAGAACAGATGCTTGTCCGTCTTGATCAGGCCCGCCAGCTTGTATTCCGAGCTTGCACAGAAGAACCGGATGCGCTGAGGGTTGTCGGTGTCGGGGACAAACTTCCACTGGAAGGTCTCCAGATCGGCCTCGGCTATGATGGGATAGACATACGGTCCGACGAACTCACCCTCATGAAACCAGTTCACCGATTGGGGCGGGGCATAGAGGTGCTCTCCGTTACGGTCATTGGGGCCGTAGGGCGCGATGAAACCAGCGAAGGGCAGCATCAGATAGCAGAACAGCAGGAAGATGCCCGAGATCAGGCCCAGCTTGTGCGTCTTGAATTTGCGCCAGACCAGCACCCAGTTCGGTGCGTCCAGATCGGCGCGCTCCAGTTGCTGAACGGATGCCTCCGGGTCAAACGGGGCGTCATCGACATAGCGATCGTCGGGGCGGTCGGTCATGCTTCGCGCCCCTCATATCGAATGCGCGGGTCCAGCATGACCAGCAGGATGTCGGAAATCATCGTGCCGATCAGCGTCAGCAGGGCGACGAACATCAGGATGAAGGCCGACAAGAACTGGTCCTGTGTCTTGAGCGCGGTCAGCAGGGTCGGGCCGATGGTTTGCAGACCCAGAACGACCGAGACCAGAACCGAGCCGGACACCATCGACGGCAGCAGGTTGCCGATATCCGCCACGAAAGGGTTAAAGGCCACGCGCAAAGGGTACTTTGTCAGCATCCGCGATGGGGCCATGCCCTTGGCGATGGCGGTTTCCACGTAAGGTTTGCCAAGCTCGTCCAGCATATTGGCGCGCAGGCGCTGCATCATGGCCGACGCGCCTGAGGTGCCGATCACAAAGGTCGGCACAATCAGGTGAATGAGGATGGATTTGAGCTTGTCCCAACTCATCGGCTGGCCTTCGAACCGGGGGTCCATAAGGCCGCCGATGGGCAGGTTGAAATATTGGTGGCCATAGTAAAACAGGATCAGCGCGAGCAGAAAGTTCGGGGTCGCCAGACCCAGATAGCCCACAAAGGCCGAGGTGTAGTCAATCCATGTGCGCGAGCGGGCAGCGGCGATCACCCCGAGCGGCAGGGCAACCGCATAGACAAACAGGATCGCCGCCAGATTGACGACCACGGTCAGCCAAAGCGTGTCGCCGACGATTTCCGAGACCGGGCGGTCGAACTCAAAAGACCAGCCGTAGTTGCCCTGCAGCAGCCCGGCAAAGCCGTGCGGGCCGGGCCAGAAGCCCATCCAGATCAAATATTGCTCCCACATCGGGCGATCCAGCGCATATTCGGTGCGCAGGAACTCGGCCTTGGCCACACCAGCGGACTGGCCCGAGGCCTGCAGCTCGGCGATCTGGTTGCTCAGATAGTCGCCGGGCGGCAGGTTGATGATCACGAAGACAAGCACAGACACCACCAGCAGCGTCAGCAGCATCGTGAAAAAGCGGTACACCGCATAGCGCAGCATTATCATTTAGCTGCTCCTGTCAGTCGGCGAAGAAGAACTCGTCCGGTCGGTGTATGCCGAAATGCGCGCCGGGGTCCCAGGCCCACATGGCCTCTTCCGGCACGTTGCGCAGGCGGTTGGAGATGACAATGGGCTGTGGTGCGCCGTTCAGGATGCCGATGGCGTAAAGCTGATCGGCGTGGATGTTCAGCATCTCGGTCCAGGCGGCGGTACGCTCATCATCAGTTGTGGCGATTTCCCAGTCGTGGGCCAGGGTCATTAGGCGTTCGGCCTCGGGCATATCGGGGGCTTCGCCAACCTCGCCGCCGGTCTGGTAATACTGACCCCATTTGGGCCAGGCCAGAAACACCTGATCAGTCGGCGCCAGATAGGCGGGTGAGGTATGCGCCTGCGGGATGCCATCATCCCAGCCGAACCAGACCGAGGCCATCGTATTTCCCGCAAATACCCGGTTGCGCAGAATATCGCGGTCCAGCGGGCGCATCACCAGTTTGACGCCGACATCCCGCCAGTTATCCGTCACGATCTGCAGGGCGTTTTCGACCTCTTGCCGTTCGCCTGCGGTTTCGATCACCAACTCCATCGGGCGGCCATCGGCCAGCAACCGGATGCCATTCTTGTCGCGCTGATCCAGCCCTGCTTCATCCAGCAGAGCGTTGGCCTGTTCAACATCGAACTCCGCCCAGGCCTGCGCGTTTTCTTCGCTGTAGAAGGGTGAGGCGGGCAGGACCGACATCGCGCCCGGCTTGGCCAGTTTGAAATACAGTGCCTGATTGATCGTCTGACGGTCAATGGCCAGCGACAGCGCACGGCGCACGCGCACGTCCCGCAGCACATCCCGCCAGCCTTCATCCGAGAAGTTCAGGTTGGGATAAATCGCGATCTGCGAGGCTACGCCGGTTTTCCACAGCAACGTCTTGTAGTTGCCCTGCGCCTCGCCCTTTTTCAGGATCGAGGCATCGCGGAACGCTAGCCCACGGCCCTGCAGATCGCTTTCCCCTGCATTGGTCTTTGCAGCGACCAGACCGGGGGCGACGATCTCCATCTCGACAACGTCGATATAGGGCAGTTGCACCCCGTTGGTGTCGATGCGGTGGTAGTAGGGGTTGCGCACGAAGTTGTGGCGGATTTTCTTGCCCGAGCTTGCGTTCACCCAAGGCTGCAACGTGGGCAGTTCGTGGTTGTCGAACTTATACAGGTTGTCCAGCTTGTTGTGCAGCGCGGCCCAGCTTTTGACGCGGGCATCCTCGACCAGAAAGGCGATTTCTTCGGGGTCGGCGAATTTCTCATGATACTGTTTCAGGAAGGCAGCCGGGCGGTAGATGAAAGGCGGACGCGCCTGTGCCAAAGACTGCAGGAAATCGGGGTTGGGGTCGGCCCATTCAAAGATCACTGTGGTCTCATCAGGGAAAGACACGGTCGGCGCTTTGCCCTCGACAACAAGGAAGTCAGGCGGGCCGGAGGGGCTGAGCATTTCGTTGTTCGCCACATCCTCCCACCAGTACCGGAAATCTTCCGAGGTAAAGGGTGACCCGTCGGACCATTTATGCCCTTCGCGCAGGTTCAGGGTGAATTTCCGGTTGTCTTCGTTTTCGAACGACTCCAGCAGGTCGGGGACGATTTCATAGTTTTCGTCGAAGCCAACCAGCCGTGCATAGCCGTAAACGACCATCTGACGAATATCCTTGGACCGCGTAACCATCGTGCGCAGCGTCCCGCCGGGCGTTCCGAACTCGCGCCCTTTTGCGGCTAGATCGACGACCAGGGGCTCTTTCGGCAGGCGCTCTTCCACAGGGGGCAGATGCTTGGCCTGTACTTCAGACGCCCAAAAGGCGTTTTCCTGCGGGGTCGGTAGCTCTGCCGTGGCGGGCAGCATCCATGCTGCCGTCAGCGCAGCGGCAAGGATCAGGGGGTGAGTGGTCTTAAACATGGCAACGTACCTTATGGCCCGGTTCCAATTCCACCAGTGAGGGTAGCACGGTGTCAGAGAAACGAAAGGCTTCTTCCCAACTGTCCGGCGAACCGGCACCCAACGAGACCATCTTGAGGTCGATCGGGCGGTTGATGTCGGGTTCTGGTTGAGCGGCAATCAGCGCCTTGGTGTAGGGGTGGCGCGGATTGTAGAAAAGTGTTTCGGGTGGGGCCTGTTCCACGACAAGACCTCGGCGCATCACCGCAACTTCGTCAGCGATGCGGGCAACGACCGCAAGATCGTGCGAGATGAAAAAATACGACAGGTTCAGGCTGTCCTGCAGGTTTTCCAACAACGTTAGGATCTGTTCCTGAACCGAGACATCCAAGGCCGAGGTCGGTTCGTCACAGACAATCAACTGCGGGTCCAGCATCATTGCCCGCGCGATCGACAGGCGCTGGCGCTGCCCGCCGGAAAACGCGTGCGGATAACGTTTCAGCATGTCGGCGTTCAGACCGACGCGCTGCAGCATTTCGGCCGCCTTGTCCCGTTGATCTGCGGGGGAGCCGATGCGGTGAATCTCCAGCGGCTCGGTCATGGCGTCCTGAATGCGCATGCGTGGGCTGAGGGAACTGTAGGGGTCCTGAAACACCATCTGCGCCTTGCGCTGAAAGGCGGTGCGCTGCTCGCGGCTCATGCGGTGGACGGGGATCGGGTCCGCGCCGGGCTCGGTCCGAAACAGAATCTCTCCACCCGGATCGGGCAATTCGGCACCCAGCGCGATGCGGGCGGCGGTGGTCTTGCCCGAGCCGCTTTCGCCGACAATTGCCAGCGTCTTACCACGCGCAAGGTTCAGGTCAACGCCGCGACAGGCGTGGATCTCTTTGTCGGATTGCCAGCCCTTGCTGGACCGCATCGTATAGGTCTTGGATACGCCCTTCATCTGCAGGATCAGGTCTTCGTCGGGCATCGGCAGGCCGACCGCCTCCTGATCCGGAATCTCGGGCGCGGCGTCGAAAAGCTGCTTGGTATAGGGGTGCGCCGGGGCGGTCAGGATCGGCGCGGCGGGGCCGGCCTCCATCACCCGGCCCTTGTGCATGACCACCACCTGCTCGGCCATGTTGGCCACAACGCCCAGATCGTGGGTGACAAGGATCAGCGCCATTCCCGTCTCGCGCTGCAGGTCCTTGATCAGCCCGAGAACCTGCGCCTGTGTGGTCACATCCAGCGCCGTCGTGGGCTCGTCCGCGATCAGCAGCTCGGGCTTTGCCACCATTGCCATCGCGATCATGGCGCGCTGACGCATGCCGCCCGACAGTTCGAACGGATACGAGTCATAGGCGCGCTGCGGGTCGGGGAAACCGACGCGCTCGAACTGTATCAGCACCTCTTTGCGGGCCTGCGCCTCGGACATGCCGCGATGCAGCCACAAGACTTCGGACACCTGATTGCCGATCTTGTGCAGCGGCGACAGCGACCGCATCGGTTCCTGAAAGATCATTGAAATCCGGTTGCCGCGAATGCCGCGCATTTCCCGTTCGCTGATTTGTGTCAGATCAGCAAGACCCTTGGAATCGTTCAGAGTTATTGCACCGCTGCGAATCTGGGCTGTCCGGGGCAGAATGCGCAAAGCTGCCCGGCACGAGATGGTCTTGCCCGATCCCGATTCCCCCACAAGCGCAAGGGTCTGCCCGGCATCGACATCAAAATTCACGTCTTTGACCACAGGTTCCCCTGCGCCAAAGCCTATGCTGAGGTCTCTGACGGACAACAATGCGCTCATACGGGTCTTCCACCCGCCGGGCCGGTCGGTGACATCGGCTATCAACTCCCCGTGATTTTTTGCTCAGTGTCGCGCGGTTCTGCCTGTGTAGTCAAACCCGTTCTTTCGTTGAAACGTCGCGGGAATGTGAAACCTTGGCCTTCACGGCTACACAAAGTCTTGAGTTTTTGTCATCTAGGGCAACGACAGCCAGATCTATGCTGGCCATTGGTATCAAGGAGAGAATTCCCCGTGTCCGAGAATCAAAGCCGTCTGGATCTGTTCATCGACCGCATGGTGTCGCAGCGCGCCTGTCTGGATTATGCGATTGCGCAGACGTCCAGCATGACCGGACCGGTGTTCGAACTGGGTCTGGGCAATGGCCGGACCTATCATCACATGATGCAGCATATCCATGACCGCCCGGTCTTTGTGTTCGAACGCGCCGTCGCCTCACACCCCGATTCCACCCCGCCCGAGGACCGGGTCATTCTGGGTGACGTGCGCGAAACTTTGCCTGCATCGGTTGATCGGTTCGGGGCGACCGCCAGTCTGATCCATGCCGACCTGGGCGGGCATAACCGCGAAAAGAACGATGCGTTCGCGCGGTTTGTGTCCCCACTGATCGAACCGCTTTTGGCGGAAGGCGGGCTGATGGTGTCGAGTGACCGGATGTATTTTGACGCGTTGACCGAACTGCCCCTGCCTGAAGGCGCGGTCGACGGGCGCTGTTTCATCTATCGCCGTTAAGGAGGCCGCCGATGATCTTCTACGACTGCTCAACCGCCCCCAACCCGCGCCGCGCCCGAATGTTCATCGCAGAAAAAGGGCTACAGGTTGAGACCCGCGACATCTCCATCGCCAAGGGCGAGCATTTGAGCGCCGCGTTTCTGGCCGTGAACCCACGTGGCACGATCCCGGTTCTGGTGACGGATGAGGGCACGGCGCTGACCGAAAATCTGGGCATCGCGGCCTATCTGGAAGCGCGCTTTCCCGAGCCGCCCCTGATGGGCCGAACCCCGGATGAGAAGGGTCTGGTTCTGATGTGGAACACGATTGTCGAGCAACAGGGCGGCGTGCCAATCGGCGAGGCCCTGCGCAATTCGCATCCTGCCTTCGCAGACAGGGCGATTCCGGGGCCGATCAACTACGCGCAAATCCCCGATCTGGCCCAACGCGGTCTTGAGAGGACCAAGGCGTTCTTTGACCTGCTGGAAAGCCGGTTGCAGGACAGCTCTTTTGTTGCGGGTGACACCTTTACGCTGGCTGATATCTCGGCCTTTGTGTTTGTCGATTTCGCCCGGGTTATCAAAATGCGGATCCCCGAGGGCAACACTGCCACTCAGGCGTGGTTCGACAAGGTTAAGTCTCGCCCCAGCGCACAGCTATAAAACCTGCCGAAAGGGGTGCCGGGATTCCACGAACGGCACTGGACAGAAATGTCTAGACAGAAGTGAACAGTGCGTCTAGCGTTCCCGGCGAGTCATGCAGGGGAGTGCAGGATGAAATCTCAGTATCGCGTTGTGGTCATCGGGGGTGGCGTTGTCGGTGCCTCGGTTCTGTATCATCTGGCCAAGTTCGGCTGGTCCGATGTGGTCATGCTGGAACGGCGACGTCTGGCCTCGGGATCGTCTTGGCATGCGGCGGGCGGCATCCACGCGCTGAACGCCGATCCGAACATGGCGTCCCTTCAGGCCTATACCATCGACCTGCTCAGCGAGATCGAGAAGGAATCGGGCCAGAATATTGGCTTGCATATGACCGGAGGTTTGACACTGGCCGGAACGCCCGAACGGTGGGAGTGGCTGCAGGCGAACTATCGCATTTTTCAATCTATCGGCATTGACGATTGCGAATTGCTGTCCCCGGAAGAGGCGCAGAGACGCTGCCCGATCATGTCCACCGACGGCGTGCTGGGCGCGATGTGGGCGGATCGCGAAGGATACATCGATACCACTGGCACAGTGCAGGCCTATGCAACGGCAGCCAAGAAACGCGGCGCTGAGTACTATGAGGAAACCAAGGTCGAAAGCCTGACGCAAACGGCTGACGGTTGGGAGGTTGTAACCGACAAGGGTACGATCATCTGTGAGCATGTGGTGAATGCTGCGGGTCTCTGGGCCAAACAGGTCGGGCGCATGGCCGGGGTCGAACTGCCGGTCTCACCGTTGAAACATCACTATCTGATCACCGATACAGTGCCCGAGGTTGCGCAGGCGGATTTTGAGATGCCGATGACCGTGGACCTCGAAGGCTTCACCTATATGCGGCAGGACCAAAAGGGCGTTCTGGTTGGCATATACGAGGTCGACCACGAACACTGGGCCATGGACGGCGCGCCGTGGACCTATGGCGAGGAACTGTTTCAGGAACAACTCGACCGGATCGAGAACGAATTGACGCTGGGCTTTGAACGCTACCCGTCGATCCAGAATGTCGGCATCAAGACATGGGTGAACGGCGCATTTACCTTCTCGCCGGATGGCAACCCTCTGGTCGGTCCGGTGCCGGGCAAGCGCGGCTATTGGTCGGCCTGTGCGGTGATGGCCGGGTTCCTGCAGGGTGGCGGCGTTGGCAAGACGCTGGCCGAGTGGATGATCCATGGCGAGCCTGAGGCGGATGCCTGGCCGATGGATGTGGCCCGTTACGGGGATTTCGCGCAGAACAAGCGGTACATCCGTGAGACGACGGGGCAGTTCTATTCCCGTCGCTTCGTGATGACCTATCCGAACGAGCAACTGCCCGCAGGCCGTCCGCTGAAAATGGCCCCGGCGCATGACGCGATGACTGAGGCCGGGTGCAAATGGGGCGTCAGTTGGGACCTCGAAGTGCCGCTGTATTTTGCGCCGAAAGGGTTCGAAGAGACGCCGACGCTGAAACGGTCAAACGCGCATGACATTGTGGCCGAAGAATGCAAGGTGATCCGCGAGGGCGTCGGCCTGATGGATATCTCGGGCTTTTCGCGGTTCGAGGTCACCGGCCCGAATGCGCAAGCTTGGTTGGACAAGATCATGGCCTCGAAACTGCCTGCGCCGGGTCGGGCCAAGCTGGCTCCGATGCTGGGTGAGAACGGACGGCTCAAGGGCGATCTGACCGTGCTGAACTGGGGCGATGGCACCTGGTGGATCATGGGCAGCTACTACCTGCGTGCCTGGCATATGCGCTGGTTCGACGATCACATGATGGACGGTGTGACCGTGCGTGATCTGGGCGAAGAATACTGCGGGTTCGCCTTGGTTGGACCGAAGTCGCAGGCGGTGGTCGAGAATCTGGCGGAACAGGATATCTCGGGCCTGAAATTCATGGGCTGCGGCGATTTCGATATCGGCCTTGTTCGTGCCCGCGTTGCCCGCATGTCGGTGACGGGCGAGAAGGGCTATGAGATCAACTGCCGCTATGGTGACCACATCAAACTGCGCCGGATGCTGCTGGAGGCTGGGGTCGATGAGGGCATCCGGGAATGTGGCTTCAACGCGATGCTCTCGACCCGGTTGGAAAAGAGCTTTGGCATCTGGTCGGCGGAATTCACGCAGCTCTATACGCCCGGAATGACCGGCATGGACCGCTGGATCGACTGGGGCAAGGACTTCGTCGGCAAAGAGGCGGCACTGGCGGAACGTGACGGCAACGGACCGGCGCAGGTTCAAGTGACGCTCGAGGTGGATGCGCTGGATGCCGATGCCAGCGGCTATGAGCCCATCTGGGCCGAAGGCGAGCGTGTCGGGTTTGTGACCTCGGGCGGCTACGGGCATTACACTGGCAAATCACTGGCCATGGCGCTGGTCAACCGCGACAAGGCCGCCCCCGGAACCGAAGTCTCGGTTCATGTGGTGGGCGTTGAACGGCCCGCGCGTGTCATTGCGCCCTCGGCCTATGACCCGCAGGGCAAGGCGATGCGGGGCTGACGATGCTGTCGCAAACCTCAGAACGCGGACGGCGGCGACGCGGGCGCGAGGCCGCTCCGCCCGTCAGCCGCAATGTGAACTATCGCCATCTACGGAACCCCTTCCCGCAGATGGAAGTGTTTCCGGCCGATCAGATCGCGGACATGCACGAAACCGCCCTGCGCACCCTGCAAGAACTTGGGGTCAAAGTGCTGCTGCCCGAAGCCCGCCGCCTGTTCGAAAAGGCAGGCGCGAAGGTGGTGGAAGACAGCGAGATGGTCTTCATCGGGCGCGATCTGGTCGAGGCTGCGGTCGCCTCGGCCCCCAAATCCATTGAATGTCGCGCCGGTGCGCGCGATCGCGATTTCACGCTGGAACTGGGCAGTCTGGTGTTCCAGCCCGGCGCGGGTGCCCCGAATGCCACTGATCTGGAACGCGGACGGCGGCCCGCGACGGGGCAGGATTATCTGGAGTTTCTGAAACTCACCCATCATTTCGACGTGTTCCAGATGATCTCGCCGCAGGTCGAGCCTCAGGACGTGCCGACCAATCTGCGCCACTATTTCACGACCAAGGCGCAGATGGAGTTGACGGACAAGTTCCCGTTCTTCTTCTCGCGCGGAACGCCGCAGGTGATGGACTGCTTTGAGATGCTGTCGGTAGCGCGGGGCCTGTCCGACGATGAATTCCGCGCCAATCCGCATTCCTACACGATCATCAACACCAACAGCCCGCGCACGCTGGATATCCCGATGGCGCAGGGGCTGATCGACTTTGCCCGCCACGGCCAGATGTCGATCATCACCCCGTTTACGCTGATGGGCGCAATGGCTCCGATCACCGTGGCCGGGGCGATCACATTGTCCCATGCCGAGGCTTTGGCGGCGCTGACCCTGACGCAACTGGCAGGGCCGGGCGCGCCGGTGTGTTACGGGACCTTCACCAGCAATGTGGATATGAAATCGGGTGCGCCCGCGTTTGGGACGCCCTCGCATTTCCAAGCCTCTCTGGCGGCAGGGCAACTTGCCCGCCATCTAGGTTTGCCGTGGCGATCAGCGGCGGGGTCGGCGGCGAATATCAACGATGTGCAAGCCGCCAACGAAAACCAGTTTGGCCTCTGGGGCTGCCTGATGGCTGGCGCGACGGTGATTATCCACTCTGCGGGGTGGCTTGAAGGGGGGCTGACCGTGTCCTTCGAAAAGCTGGTCTGCGATGCCGAGGTGCTGAACATGGTCGCCGAGCTCTGCGCCGGGGCGCAGGCCGGAACTGCCGAGATCGGGTACGATACCGCGCTGCGCGAGGTTGAACCCAGCGGGCATTTCTTTGCCTCAAGCCAGACGATGGAGCGTTATAATACCGAGTTCTACGAACCGCACGTGCATGACTACGCCAATTTCGGCACATGGACCGAGCGGGGATCGGTTGACGCTAATCACCGGGCCACGGGCGTCTGGAAGGACATCGTGAACAACTTCAAAGCCCCGCCCGGCGACAGTGACCGCCTGGGTGCGCTGCATGACTTCATCGCGCGCCGGACCGCCGAGGGCGGCGCGCCGCCGGAGAGCTGAATGAACACCAAACCGATCCTGCACCGGGACGATCCCGAGGCCGAACCTCTGGTCGGCAACATCAAGGTCACGCGTGACGACTGGCTGAATGTGGCGATGGATGTTCTGATCTCGGACGGGGTGGACCAGATCAAAGTGCTGAACCTGGCCGAGCGGATGGCCGTGTCTCGGTCGTCTTTCTACTGGTATTTCAAGTCCCGGCAGGAGCTTCTGGACGCGCTTCTGGCCCGCTGGCAGGCAACCAATACGGCGGCCCTGATCGCGCAGGCCGAAGCTCCGGCAGGTACGATCACCGCTGCCGTCTGCAACGTGCACCGCTGCGTAGTGAATACCGATCTGTTCGACACAGCGCTGGACTTTGCCGTCCGCGACTGGGCGCGTAAATCGGGCAAGGTGCGGCGCGCGCTGGATCAATCCGACGCGCGGCGCTTGCAGGCGCTGCACGCCATGTTCGCGCGCTATGGCTACCCCGAAGTTGAGGCCGAAACCCGCGCCCGCGTCCTGTACTACATGCAGATCGGATACGATCTTGCGCAACTGAACGAGCCTATGGAAACGCGGCTGTCGATGGTGCCGCACTATCTTTACGTCTTCACCGGTGTCGAACCCCGACCCGAGGAAGTCGCGGAATTCAGCGCCTATTCAAAGCGCTATTGGGAAGGAGACACAGAATGAGCCAACCAGACGCCATCATCATCGGCACCGGGGTGATCGGGGCCGCCATTGCATTCGAAATGGCCAAGGCCGGATGGAAAACCCTGTCGCTGGATCGCAATGCGCAGGTCGGGCATGGCTCGACCGCCGGGTCCTGCGCGATCATCCGGATGCATTACTCGACCTTCGATGGCACGGCCTTCGCGTGGGAGGGCTATCACTACTGGCGCGACTGGGCCGATTACCTGGGCCTGCCTGCCGAGGCCAATCTTGCGCAGTTCCGCGAAACCGGGTGTCTGGTCATGAAGACCGAGGCCAACGGGCTGCTGGAAAAGCACATGCACAACAGCGCCGATTTGGATTGCCCGTTCGAGGAATGGTCGCCCGAGAAGATCACCGAACGCCTGCCGGTTTACTCTCTGGACAGTTTCACCCCGCCCAAACGTATGGATGATCCGGAGTTTGGCCAGACCAACGGTCGCAAAATGGCGGGCGGCGTGTTCTGGCCGCAGGCGGGTTATGTCACCGATCCGGCCCTGTCGGCGCAGAACCTGATGGATGCCGCGAAACAACACGGGGCCGAGGTGCGCACCGGGGCCGAAGTGGTTGAGATTCTGACGGATGGCGGCAGGGTTTCCGGGGTGAAACTGGCCTCGGGCGAGGAAATCCACGCCAAGGTGGTCGTCAACGTCGCGGGCCCCGGATCGGCGATCGTCAACAAGATGGCAGGTGTTCTGGATGACATGACCATCGAAACCCGCCCCCTGCGCCAAGAAGTCGTCCACGTGCCCGCGCCCGAGGGGTTCGACTTTGAGAACGACGGCACCATCGTTTCGGACAGCGACATCGCCTGTTATTGCCGACCCGAGCATGGCAACCACATCCTCGTCGGCTCGGAAGACCCGGAATGCGATCCGCATCAGTGGTGCGAGGACGATGTGAACTACAATCACGACTTCACCGATCAGTGGACCACTCAGGCGATGCGTTATGCGCAACGGGTGCCCAGCCTTGGGATTCCGTCCAAAACGCGCGGGGTAGTGGACCTGTATGACGCCTCGACCGACTGGATTCCGATCTATGACCAATCCAGCCTGCCGGGGTTCTACATGGCCTGCGGCACCAGCGGGAACCAGTACAAGAACGCGCCGATTGCGGGCAAGATGATGGCAGCCCTGATCGACTATTGCGAGGGCGGGGCGGATCACGACACCCAGCCGCTGCAATTCGAGTTGCCCTATATCAAACGGACCATTGATGTCGGCTTCTATTCGCGCAAACGGCCCATCAATGAGGAAAGCAGTTTCTCAGTGCTAGGCTAGCCGAGACCCGGAAATGCGCTAGGTGTCACGGGGTCTGAAACGACGGACCCGTGATGACCGACCCGCAGACCAAAGTTCTGATCCTTGGAAGCGCGCCTTCGGCACTCAAGGCGCGGGATTGGGCGCGGGCCCCTTTCACGCATATCGTCGCGATCAACAATGCCTGGCGTATCCGTGCGGATTGGGATGTTCTGATCCATCCCGAGGATTTTCCGGCGGCAAAGCGCCCCAAGACGCTGCTGAACGGGCAGCGGGTCGTTACTGCGGACGAGTATGTGCCGCGCCAGAACGAATATGGCGGCTTTGTCTATGCGGGCGGTACGATGGCCTTTACTGCAGGCTATTGGGCGCTGTCCGCGTTGCGGCCTGCGGTTCTGGCCTTCTTTGGCTGCGATATGGTCTATACGGCGACGGGGCGGACGCATTTCTACGGATCAGGCCGCGCGGACCCGTTGCGCGATGACATCACCCTGCGCTCGCTCGAGGCGAAATCGGCGCGGCTGGGCCTGTTTGGTGCCGCTCAGGGATGCCGCGTGGTGCGATTGTCTGAGGGGGAGAGCCGTCTGGTTTTCCCCTCGGTGCGCAGCGATGACCTGACAGCGCCTCTGCCAGTGGCCACGCAAAGAATGGAGGCTGCGCTAAAGATGGAAGCAGAACTTGGCTACTATGTTCCATCGGGCCGATATTGGGAGGTCGGGCACCACTTTAACCCCCGAAAAATCGACGCGTTGGACCGGTTGTGGTTGTCAATGTATCAGAAGAGCGCGCTGCGGCAGGTGGCCTGACGCAAGCCTGCAGTCAGGTCGCGAAAGTCACCCAAGCCCAGACCATGGCAACATAGGTCAGGTTGTGCATCAACTGGTCCAACCCGGCGGCCCGCCAGAACGCAGGCTGGTTCGGCTGCAGCTTGTTTTTGTCTGAATAGCTAGCCTTGGCGAAATCGATGTTGAAGTGAATGATCCATTCGAGTGCCGCGATGATCAGGATGAAGGACAGCGGCGCGCCAAAAATCAGGAAAACGATGACCGACCCCACAACGTGCACGGCGGCGTGTTGCGCACGGCCCACGTGAAAATACTCGCCACGCCCGGCGAGCATCTTTGGTGTCTGTAGGTAGAAGTCGGCAAACATATGTTTGATCTGCAAAAGGCAGAGCATAAGAAACACAGCGCCAATACTGGCCGTCAACAGCATTCTCCCGATATCGTCCTGCACAAACAGTATGCGTTAAAACACGGTCGCGCAAATGAACTAGTTCACACAAGGCAAAGTTTCTTTCAGGTTCAAAATAATTTGCGCATTTCGGTTGGATTACGGTAACTTCGGGCTGTTGACTTTGCGTGCATTACACCAAATTCGAACCATTGATCAGAAGCAGGGGCGGGTTCCATAGAACGCACGATTTTTCGGTTCATCTGGAAATACTCCAAACGCGACCAGTTGATCCTGCTGGCCGTGACGTCGACGTTGTTCCCTCTGCTCTACCTGACGCTGGAGCTGCCCAAACGCATCATCAACGACGCGATCGGTGCCACCAGCAGTATCGTCGATGTCTGGGGCTACAGCCTGCCGCAGACGACGTTTCTGATCATCCTGTGCTTTGCCTTTCTGGGCGCGGTGCTGGCCCACGGGCTGATGAAGATGCGCATCAACACCATGAAAGGTGTGCTGAGCGAACGGATGCTGCGCCGCTTCCGGTACCAGTTGATCAGCCGCGCGCTGCGCTTTCCGCAGCCGTATTTCGAACGGGTCAGTCAGGGCGAACTGGTCTCGATGATCACCGCCGAAAGCGAGCCGATGGGCGGCCTGATGGGCGATGCGATCAGTCAGCCGGTGCTGCAGGCGGGGCAGATGCTGACGATCCTGTCGTTTCTGTTTTTGCAAAGCGTATGGTTCGGCCTAGCCGCCGTCGCCCTGATCCCGGTTCAGGCCTGGCTGATCCCGCGCCTGCAGCGGCAGATCAACCTGCTGAACAAGAAACGCATTCAGGAGGTGCGGGTTCTGGCCGCCCAAATCGGCGAAAACGCCGCCGGGGCGGCGACCCTGCGGGGCAATGGCGGCTGGCGGTATCGGCGGGCGCTGATCTCGGACCAGTTGGGACGGCTGTTCGGTATCCGGTTCGAGATTTACCAGAAGAAGTTCTTTATGAAGTTTATCAACAACTTCATATCGCAATTGACGCCGTTCATGTTCTATCTGGTCGGCGGTCTGCTGGTGCTGCAGGGCTCGGTCTCGCTGGGGGCGCTGGTGGCGGCACTGGCGGCGTATAAGGACCTGAGTTCTCCGTGGAAGGAACTGCTGACCTACTACAACCAGACGCAGGACATGTCGCTGCGGTGGGATGTGGTGATTGAACGGTTTGCTCCGGCGGGTATGCAGGATGAAAACCTGTTTGAAGGCGAGCCCGAGGGTCGCCCCCGCCTGAATGGGGATATCGTGCTGGACGGTGTCTCGGTCCGGGATATGGACGGCAATCAGGTTCTGGACGATCTGAACCTGACCTTCCCGAGCGGTCAGACCATCGGCATCGCCGCGCCCAGCGAAGAAGACCGACGCGCCGTGGCGGAACTGCTGACCCGTGAGATTCTGCCAAGCGCGGGCCGGGTTGAAATCGGGGGGCATAATCTGGCGAGCCTGCATCAGGCGGTGGTTGCGTCCCGTATCGGATATGCCTCATCCCGACCGGTGATGTTTCAGGGCTCGCTGGGCGACAACGTCATGATGCCGATGCGGTTCAAACCGGTCGAAAGCGCCACAGATGATCCGGGCTTCCCCGAGACTCTGCGGGCCGGGAACAGCGCTGACCCGTATCGGACCGAGTGGCTGGACCCCAATCTTGTCGGCCTCGACAGTGCCAAGGCGCTGCGGGACTGGTGGGTGCAGCTGATCGACGGCATGGGCTCTGGTGCGGCCCTGTTCCAGCGCGGGGCGGAGCAGGTTTTTGACCCGGGCGAACACCCGGATCTGGCGCAGAAACTGGTCGAGCTGCGACCGCTGGTGCAGCAGGCCGTTCAAAAGGCGGGGCTGGAGCAACAGGCGCTTGTCTTTGATCGCGACGTTTATAACTCGGCTTTACCGGTGGCCGAAAACCTGCTGTTCGCCACCCCGCGCGTGCCGGTCACGCAAGAGGTTCTGGCCCAGCAAACCGTCTTCCTCGGGCAATTGCGCGAGTTGGGGCTGGACGAAACCCTGATTGCGCTGACCCGTGATGTGATCGACATGCTGCGCCAGATCTTCGGACTGGATGGCACCGATCATCCGCTGTTCCGCAAGCTGGGGCTAGAGGCGCGGGTTTATGAAACCGCCGTAGAACTGGTCGAGCGGACCCGCAAGGAAGGGGCTGCCGGGCTGGACGACGATCAGCTTGCCAATCTGCTGGCAGTGCCCTTGGCGATCTCGGCCGAACAGATCGGCCCGGCCTTCACGGACGAGTTGAAAGACCGAATTCTGCAATTGCGCCAAAGCCATTCGGAAAAGCTGTTGGAGCGGTTGCATGACCTCTATGAGCCGCTTGACCCTGATCGGTTCGCCCCCGGCCTGACGGTGATGGAAAACGCGCTGTTTGGGAAGATCAGCGATATCGGGGCCTCGCGGTCGGATGAGGCGCGCAAGCTGATCGTGGATGTGCTGGCCGAAAACGGCGCGCGCCCGCTGGTAGTGGAACTGATCTACGATATCCCGGTGGCCTTGGGCGGGCAGAACCTGCCCGCGGTTTTTGCCGAGCCTTTGGCCTTTACTCGCGCGACGGTCAAGAAGCCCGACATCCTGCTGCTGCAAAACGCGCTGGCCAGTTATGACATGCAAACGCAGGTCGCGGTGTACAAAAACCTGCGCGAACTGCTGCCCGAGACGACGGTGATCTATCTGAACGATCACTTCGACAGCCCCGAGGTATTCGACATGTTTGTCGAAATCCGGCAGGGTCGTGTGGTGTCGGATGATGGACCAAAAGACGTGGAGGAGGACAGCGCCGCCTCGGCAGACCTTGCGCGCAAGCTGCGGGCGCTGGAACAGACGCCGCTGTTTTCCGGGCTGGACCGCAGGCAGTTGCGCCTGCTGGCCTTTGGTGCCCGCTGGTTCGAGGCCAGCGCCGGGCAGGTCATTTTCCTGAAGGACGATCAACCCACGGACGGGGCCTACGTGGTTCTGGAAGGCGAAGCTGGTCTGTACCTGCCGCAAGCGGACGAGCCCGATCAGTTGATCATCAAAGTCGGCCCCGGTGCCTTGGTGGGCGAGTTGGGGCTGATCCGGAAAGAGCCGCGCGCACTGAGTATGGTGGCCGAAACCAACCTGTCATGCCTGCGAATAGGCGAGGAAGAATTCCTTGCGGTGGTCGAAAACGATGCGGCAACAGCTTTCAAACTGCTGCAGGTGATCGCCGGTTATGTGTCCAACTAGCCGAGGGTGAAACGGGTGCTTGTTGCAGGCCTCGGCGCTGGTCGTGCGGGCAGGGCATACCGCTCGGCTGGTTCTATTCTTCCGTCGCCGGGGCACCGCCCTGAAACGCGTTGCCGTTGACGTAGTCGCAGGGTTCCTCCTGCATCTGCAGGTGCAGCCCGTCGCCGGTATAGGGATGGGCGCGGGCCAGCGCCTCGTCCACATCAATACCCAGTCCGGGCGCGGACGGTGGGGTTACGAACCCATCCTCAACCCGGATCGCGCCCTTGATAAGTTGATCGTGGAACGGCGTCTCAATCGTCTCAAGCAGCAACAGGTTCGGGATCGAGGCCGCCAGATGGACATTGGCCGCCCATTCCATAGGTCCGGCATACAGGTGCGGGGCCATCTGGGCGTTGAATACCTCGGCCATCGCGGCGACCTTTTTCATCTCCCATATCCCGCCTGCGCGGCCCAGGGCCGGTTGCAAGATCTCGGCCGCCCCGGCGCGCAGCACTGCGCCAAACTCGGCCTTGGTGGTCATGCGCTCGCCGGTGGCGACCGGAATGCGAACACTGCGCGCGACGCGGGCCATGTCTTCGATCATATCCGGCGGCGTGGGCTCCTCGAACCAGAGCGGTGAATAGGGTTCCAGCGCCTGCCCCAACCGGATCGCGCCTGCGGTGTTGAACTGGCCATGGGTTCCGAACAGCAGATCGGCCCTGTCGCCCACAGCCTCGCGGATGGCTTTGCAGAAGGCTACGGACATCGAGATATCGGACATCGCAGGCATGTGCCCGCCCCGGATCGTATAAGGGCCAGCGGGGTCGAATTTGACCGCCGTGTACCCGCGCCGGACCAATTCGGCGGCGGTTTCGCCCGCCTGTTCCGGTGAGGTCCAGAAGTCGGTCAGGTTATGCTGGGGCAGGGGGTACAGGTAGGTATAGGCGCGGATGCGGTCATTCATCCTTCCGCCCAGCAGCGCATAGACCGGGCGGTCACGATCTTTGCCGAGGATGTCCCAGCACGCAATTTCCAGCCCCGAAAACGCACCCATCACCGTCAGGTCGGGGCGTTGCGTGAAGCCGCTGGAATAGGCGCGGCGGAACATCAGTTCGATATTTTCGGGGTTTTCGCCCAGCATGTGCCGTTCGAACACATCGCGGATCACGTGGCGCATGGCGTCGGGTCCTACTGAGGACGCGTAACACTCGCCCCAGCCGGTGATTCCGGTATCGGTCGTCACTTTGACCAGTATCCAATAGCGCCCGCCCCAGCCGGGGGCCGGAGGGGCGGTGACGATGATGTCGAGGTCCTGCAGTTTCATCTGATGCCCTCCTGCCAAGCGGCTTAGCGCTTGTCGAAAACGATGACGTTGCGTTTGGCCGATCCGGTCTTGGTGTCCGCAATCGCCTCGTTGATCTGATCCAGAGACCAGCGGCCCGAGATCAACTCGTCCAGCTTCAGCCGCCCCTGTTCATACAGGTCGATCATCCACGGAATATCGCGCTGAATGACCACATCGCCCATTTTCGATCCGACAAGGCCTTGCCCCATAAACGCCAGAACCACCGGTTCATAGGAGGCCTCGGCCCCCGAATGGGGCATTCCGATCATCACGGCCTTGCCACCGCGCCCAAGATAGCGTGGGGCTTGATCGTAGGCCGGAATCGCGCCGACGGTGATCAGAACGGCGTCTGCGCCGCGTCCGCCGAGGGCTTTGTAGGCGGCCTTCCATGGCTCTTTCTGGTTGGCAAGTACACCGTGGGTCGCGCCGAATTCCTTGGCGATCTCCAGCTTTTCTTCGGTCATGTCCACGGCGACAATCCGGCGGGCACCCGCGATGCGCGCGCCCTGAATGGCGTTCAGCCCAACACCGCCCGCGCCGATGACAACCACGTCCTGACCGGGCCGAAGGTTCGCTGCGTTCACGGCAGCCCCGACCCCGGTGATCACGCCGCAGGATAGCAGGCTGGCGACATCCTTGGGCATCGCATCGGGGATTTTGACGATCTGTCGATGGCTGACCACGACCTTTTCCGCAAAGGCCCCGCAGGCCATGGACTGTTCCAATGGTTCCCCGTCCCCGGTGCGCAGCGGCCCGTTGGTGGCGTCATAGGGCGTTTCGCAGATCGTCGGCTGACCGCCCGCGCAAGACGGACACGAGCCGCAGGCGCGGATCAGGGTCACCACAACCGCGTCGCCTACTTTGAAACCTCCGGCGGCCTCACCTACGGCACTGATTACACCGGCGGCTTCGTGGCCATAGACGGCGGGTAGAAACCCGCCCCACGCGCCATCGGCGTATGAGATATCCGAATGGCAGATGGCCACGGCGTCCAGCGTCACCTCGACCTCTCCGGTGCCGGGGTCGGCCAGTTGGACCTCTTCGATTACCAGCGGCTCGGCGAAGGCGCGGCACACTGCGGCTTTTATTCTTTGCATGTTGGTTTTAACTCCCGTTTGGCCCACGGTGGCGCGGGAAGTGCCGCCTCGCAAGGTGGAAAACGCCATTCATGTGTCGTTGTTACGCCACGACAGGCCGGGATCGCAGAAACAGCGCGAAACCCGCCAGCATCAGGACCAAAGCCAGCAGGAACGGCGCACCCGGCAGGTAGAGCGCCGTGTCTGGCCGGATGAACCACGCGAACGCGCTGGTCATCACGAGCGGTGAGATAACCATGGAGAGTGCATGAAGCGCGGTCAGAACGCCCTGCAACTCGCCTTGCTGAGAATCCGGGGTTGCACGTGACATCATCGCCTGCAGCGCGGGCGTGATCACCGCCCCAAGCGCGGTTATGGGGATCAGGAGCAAGGCGATTGTTCCGTTGGTCAGGAAGGCGAGCAGAGCAAAGCTGATGACCTCGAACACCATGCCGTAGATGATCGTGACCCGTTCGCCCAGATAGCGGGTGGCGGGACGGATCAGGCCACCCTGAACGGCGGCCATACCAATGCCGTAGACCCCTAGCGACAGACCGATCATCTGCGGTGACCAGCCGAAGCGCTCGGTCGTGAAATAGGACCAGATCGCCGGGTAGACGTAGATCGACACGGAATACAGGAAATAGACCCCCAGCAGCGGACGGATGCCGGGCAAGGCGGCCACCGCGCGCAGGGAATTCACCGGGTTGGCGCGCCGCAAGCTGAACGCACGCCGGGTTTTGTCGGTGACGGTTTCGGGCATGACAAGCAGACCGGCGGCGAAGGTCAGGGCTGACAGGGCGGCAGCGGCCCAGAACGGGGCGCGGGTTCCGTATTCGCTGAGCAGGCCGCCAATGACCGGGCCGAGGACGAAACCGATGCCAAACGCGGCCCCCAACAGGCCGAAATTCGCGGCCTTGTCCTCGGGCTTTGACACATCCGCCATGAATGCAGCAGCAGTTGAGTGCGTGGCCGCCGTAATGCCCCCGACGATCCGTCCGATCAGCAACAGCCAGATGCTACCGGCGAGTGCCATGACCACGTAATCCAGCGCCATGACAAAGAGCGAAACCAGCAGGACAGCGCGGCGGCCATAGGCGTCGGACAGGTTGCCCAATACGGGGCCAAAGACGAACTGCATGGCGGCAAAGGCGGTGCTGAGGACACCGCCCCAGATGGCGGCGCTGGCCAGCGTGCCGCCCTGAACCTCGACAATAAGCTGCGGCATGATCGGCATCACAAGGCCGATGCCCATCGCGTCGATCATGACCGTACAAAGAACAAAGGCGAAAGGCAGACGCATGGAAACCGCTGGATTGAACCGATGCGCCGACCCTAGCGATCGCGGCGGTTTTGGCAAAGAATTCCTGAGGCGCGCAGCGAGTGACGTCTGGTCACAGCGCAGTTTCGACCTCGGTCAGAATCTCCGCCAGTCGTTGCGGATGCGAAAAGAAGGCCGAGTGCGAGCTGTCGATGCTGTAGCGTAGCCTTGCCGGGATGTCTTTGCTCATCTCCTGCTGGTATTCGGGCGGCACGGTCCGGTCATCCGTGGTTTGGATGTAAGCCTTTGGCACGCGGTCGAACCGCTTGGTCAGGGGCAGAGGCGTCTCCTGCGGGCGGATCGCCTGCGGGCACAAGCGGGCAAAAGCGAAAGGTAAGATTTCGGGGGCGCAGTCGTGATAGAACAGCGCCTGCACGCAATCGGGCCGGACGGTATAGGACAGCCCGTCCGAGGATTTCTCGACCGCGTCCACGATGGTTTGTTGGGGTCCACGCCTGCGCATGTCGGCCATCGACAGGCCATCATGCGGGACATAGGCGCTGAGGTAGATCAGCCCGCGCATGGCTTTGGGCTGTGCTTCGGCGGCGGCGCTGATCGGGTAGCCGCCCCAGGAATGGCCGACAATGACCGTGTCTTTTGTCGATGCGGCCAGTATCGCATCGCGGCAACTGTCCAGCGTGACCTCAGGGATCGGTGTCGGGTCCGCACCGTGGCTGGGCAGGTCAATGGCGCGGGCGGTGTGGCCCAATGCCTGCAGCGCCGGGGTCAGATCACGCCAGCACCAGGCCCCGTGGCAAGAACCGTGGATCAAAAGGAAATCCGCCATCGTGATGCTCCTTCAGATATGTCCGATATCAACAAGAAAGCGCTGCAGCAGCGCCGCGTATTCGGCAGGTTTTTCGACGCAGGGCAGGTGGCCCGCCCGACGCATCAGTTCGAATCTGGAACCGGGGATAAGGTCGATGGTCTCTCGTACCAGATCGGGCGGGGTCGAGCCATCCTCGCTGCTCGCAATGCCCAGAACCGGCAGGCGCAGGCCGCTGGTCGGGGTGTAGAAATCGGTTCCCGAGATCGCTGCGCAACAGCCCAAGTAGCCTTCGACCGGCTGGCGTACCATCATGTTGCGCCACAGCAGATAGTCGGGGTTGGCGCGGAAATCGCGCGAGAACCAGCGCTCCATAGTGGCATCGGCCAGCGCCTCGATCCCGCCTTCGCGCACGGCGTCCATTCGCTGTTGCCAGATCGGCGGGGTGCCGATCTTGGCGGCCGTGTTGGACAGCACCAAGGCGCGGATCTGGTCCTTGCGTTTGACGGCCAGGCCTTGCGCGATCAGGCCGCCGATCGAGAGTCCGACAAAAACACAGTCGCGTACCTCAAAATAATCCAGCAGAGCCTCGGCATCCTTGATCAACGCGCCCATCGAATAAGGCCCGGGCGGGGCCGATGACAGGCCGTGGCCGCGTTTGTCGTAGCGGATGATGCGCAGACCGGCGGGCAGGTGTGGCAGGACCGCATCCCACAGCCGCAGATCGGTACCCAGAGAATTGGCGAACACAACCGGGGCACCGTCTGGGGTCCCGTCGATGCGGTAATGTAGCTGCACGTTGCCGAGGTCGGCGACTCTCATGACTTAAGTCCTTGTTGATGCGACGGAAACTTGCAGAGGTGCTTCCAGACTGTCAGGCCAGAAATTCCAACGCTTTGGCAAAGATTTCAGGGTCTGTATTGCCGCCCGAAGCGACTGCGATCACCGTATCCCCCGAGATGTCATTCTTGCGGAACAGAGCCGAGGCCAGCGCCACTGCGCCCCCCGGTTCCAGCACGATCTTCAAACGCAGAAAGGCCAGCGCCATCGCCCGCAGGGCTTCTTCTTCCGAAACCGACAGTCCCGAACCGCACAGTCGTTTCAGGATCGGAAAGGTTATGTTCCCCGGCTGCGGCGTCAGGATCGCGTCGCAGATATTGCCCGAGGTCGCATTGTTGTTCTCGATGTGGCCCGAAGCGAGTGAGCGTTTGACGTCGTCGAACCCCTCGGGCTCACAGGGGCGGGGGCGCAGACCGGGGGCATATTTTTCCAAGGCCAAGGCGATACCCGAGGTCAGACCGCCGCCACCGCAACAGATCAGAACGTCGGCCTCGCTCACGCCCAGTTCCGATGCCTGACGGGCGATTTCCAGCCCGGTGGTACCCTGTCCGGCGATCACCTGTGGCTCATCATAGGGGCGGATCAGGGTCAGGCCGCGTTGGGCTGCCAGCGTTTCACCAATCTCCTCACGACTTTCCGAGGCCCGGTCGTACAGCACCACCTCGCCGCCCAAAGCCTTGGTGTTGTCGATCTTAAGCGCAGGCGCGTCCGATGGCATGACGATGACCGACGGGATGCCGTGTTTCGCCGCCGCCAACGCCACGCCCTGCGCGTGGTTGCCCGAGGAATAGGCGATGACGCCGCGCTGACGTTCCGCATCGCTAAGGGCAGAAATGGCCGACCACGCGCCGCGGAACTTGAAACTTCCCGTGTGCTGCAGGCATTCCGGTTTGACCAGAACCCGGCGGCCCGCAATCTTGTCCAGAAACGGAGAGGACAGCAGTGGCATTTCCCTGACATGGCCCCGCAGCCGGTCGGCGGCGGCCTCAATCATTTTAATGCTGCTCATGTCGCGTTCAGGACCTTGTGAATGACGTTCAGTGACTGCGGTTCGTCCAGAAACGGGACATGTCCACGATCCGGCACCGCGGCTGATATAAGGCCGGGGTGGCGGGATTGCATCTGGGTCAGCGTTTCCTTGCTCAGGATGTCAGAATTTGCCCCCCTGATCACACCGGTCGGAATGTCATGCAGAGCGTCGAAGAGCGGCCACAAATCCGGCGTTTCCTGAGTGGCGGCCTGCTCGATCAATGCCGTGCGCAGGGCGGTGTCATACCGCAGGCGAAGGCCATCCTGATCGGTTTTGTTTTGGTGCTCCGCGAACGTGCGCCACACCTCCAAAGGCACGCCGGGGAATTGAGGTTCCATCACCTTTTTCAGGGTCTGTGCGGCCTCGTCATAAGATTTGGCAGTCGGTTGGATGCCGACATATTGCATGATCTTGGCGATGCCCGCAGGTTCGATCACGGGTCCCACATCGTTCAGAATGACGCCCGACAGCCGGTCCGGATGGCTGGCGGCCAACGCCATAGCGATGAGCCCTCCGCGTGAGGTTCCCAGAATGGTCGCGCGGTCAAGACCTAGGTGGTCCAGCAACTCGATCGCGTCCTGAGATTCCCGCAAGATGTTGTAGTTCATATAGTCGGGATCGTAGTCCGATAACCCGCGCCCCCGGTAATCCATCCGGATCAGCGTCACGTCGGTCAGGTGCGGCGCGACGAAATCGAAATCCCGGCTATTTCGCGTCAGCCCGGCAAGACAGAGGATCGGGCGTCCGTCTCCGGCAGCCTCAAAGTACAGGCGTATGCCGTCCGAGGTCGTGAACTCTGCCATTACAGCCCTGCCAGTTGGGGAATGGTGGTCAGGTCCGACAGGACATGCGCGGGCGTCCACGGCAGCCGGTCCATCGGTTCGCCCGCCCGATTGACCCACGTGGTGACAAACCCATACCCGCTGGCGCCGGCGGCGTCCCAACCGTTGGAACTGACGAAAAGAACCTCGTCCCTTGTTCCGCCAAATCTGCCCTGCACCAGATCGTAGACACGCGCATGCGGCTTGAAAACGCCGACGCTTTCGACCGACAGAACATCGTCCAGCACATCTCCGATGCCCGCCGATTGCACCGCGCCGTCCAGCATCGGGGGCGACCCGTTCGACAGGATGGCCGTCTGCAGCCCGCCGTCTTTCAGGGCTTTCAGCATGGCGGGGACCTCGGGGTAGGCCTGCAGCTCCCAGTAGAGGTCCAGCAATCGCTGACGCAAAGCGGCATCGCCCTGCAAGCCTGCCGCCTCAAGCGCCCAATCCAGCCCGTTCTGCGTCACGTCCCAAAAATCGCCATGCGCATCGGCCACCGCGCGCAGCCAAGTGTATTGCAGCTGTTTCAGACGCCAATGGCCTGCGACCTCGGGCCATTTGTCCCGCAGGGCTTCGAACCCCGGCTCGGTCGCCGCCTGCCGTGCGGCGGCGGCAACGTCGAAAAGCGTTCCATAGGCGTCGAATACACATGTTTTGATGGCCATCTACAGTCTCCCCATTTTCGCGCGCAGGTTTGCACAAGAAACAGGCGCATGAAAAGGCCGAGGGTTTACATAATGGCGTCACCCCTTAGGGTTGGCCGCTCATTTCTTTTTGAGGCCGGAGGCCAGCATGAGCGAAATCAAACAGGGCGACACCGTTCGCATCCACTACACCGGCACGCTGTTGGACGGGCAGGTCTTTGACAGTTCCGACGGGCGAGACCCGCTGGAGTTTGTGGTGGGCTCGGGCCAGATCATCCCCGGCCTCGACAGCGCGATGCCCGGTCTGGTGGCGGGCGACAAGAAACGGGTCGAGATCGCCTGTGTCGACGCTTATGGTCCGATCAATCCGGGAATGCGGCAGGAGATTCCCCGTGAAGGCATCCCGGACGACATCCCGCTCGAGCCCGGTACGCAGCTGCAGATGCAGACTCCGGACGGTCAGACGTTGCCGGTCATGGTGGTCGAGGTGAACGACGCAACAGTAATGCTGGACGCCAACCATCCTTTGGCCGGGCAGGACCTGATTTTCGATATCGAAGTGGTCTCGATCAACTGAGGATCTGCCGGGTCGTCGCAGACGGCCCGCGCCTTACCCCAGTAAAGTGTCGATTGCGGCCCGCACCTGCGGCTGCGTGTAGAACACAAACACCAGCAGCAGCGAAGTCAGCGTCAGCAAAAGGATGCGCGCGCGGTGGCTGAGGAAACCCTGTTTACGCCGGGCTTGCGGCGCGCGGGGGCTGTTGGCCATGATTTGGTCTAGCTTGCTCATGCCCGTATTCCTGCCGCCGAAAGATGGTTAAATCTGGGCGGCGGCAGGGAAAGATGGGGTCACATGAAATCGGGCTGTGGCATTCCCAGCACATGGAAGCCGCCATCGACGCGAATGATTTCGCCCGACGTAAATGCTCCGGCATCCGAGGCCAGATACACAGCGGTGCCGCCCACGGCCTCGAGCGTCGCGTTCGAGCGCATCGGCGCGTTCTGATCGCAGAACTTGTAGGTCCGGCGCGCGCCGCCGATGGCCGCACCGGCCAGCGTCTTCATCGGACCGGGCGAGATCGCGTTGACGCGGATGCCGTCCGGACCCAGATCGTTGGCCAGATAGCGGGTCGCCGATTCCAGCGCCGCCTTGGCCACGCCCATGACGTTGTAGTTGGGGACAACCCGGTTCGAGCCCGCATAGGTCAGCGTCAGCAGCGTGCCGCCATTGTCCTTCATCATCGGATAGGCACGGCGCGCCACCTCGATGAAGGAATAGGCCGAGACATCCAGCGAATGCTTGAAATTCGCGCGAGTGGTGTTCAGGAATCGGCCTGTCAGCTCGGATTTATCCGAATACGCAATCGCGTGTACGACAAAGTCGATGGTGGGCCAGCGTTCAGCCAATTCCCCAAACGCACGATCCAGCGAGGCGTCGTCGGTGACATCCGCATCCACCATGAAATCGCTGCCCAGGCTTTGTGCCAGCGGTTCCAGCCGCTTGCCAAACGCCTCACCCTGATAGGTAAAGGCCAGTTCCGCGCCCGCCTCGTGCATGGCTTTGGCAATACCCCAGGCAATCGAGCGGTCGTTGGCCACGCCCATGATGAGGCCGCGCTTACCCTTCATAACTTCCGACATCGTGTTCACCCGTTATATTTGGACAGGATCATGGATCCGTTGGTGCCACCAAAGCCGAAGCTGTTGGTCATCACGCTGTCCAGGCCTGCATTTTCAACCACCTGAGTGGCAATTTCACCGGGCAGGATGCCTTCGGCAAGTGTGTCGACATTGATCGACGGTGTAACGAAATCATTGTCCAGCATGAGCAGACAGAAGATCGCCTCAAGCGCGCCTGCTGCACCCTGCGCGTGGCCGGTCATCGACTTGGTCGACGAGATCGGAGGCACGTTGCCTTCGCCAAAGATGCGGCGGACGGCTTCAACCTCACCCACATCGCCAACCGGGGTCGAGGTGCCGTGGGCGTTGATATAGCCGACCTTGCGGCCTTCGGGCAGGGTGGATAGGGCCAAACGCATAGCGCGTTCGCCGCCTTCGCCGGACGGGGCCACCATGTCGTGACCGTCCGAGGTGGCGGCATAGCCGGTGACCTCGGCGTAGATCTTGGCCCCGCGCGCCAAGGCGTGGTCGAGGTCTTCCAGCACAACGATACCGCCGCCGCCGGAGATCACGAACCCATCGCGGTTTTCATCAAATGCGCGCGACGCTTTGTCGGGCGTGTCATTGTATTTCGACGACATCGCGCCCATCGCGTCGAAGAGGCACGAGAGCGTCCAGTCCAGTTCCTCTCCACCACCTGCGAACATCACGTCCTGTTTGCCCAGCATGATCTGTTCCGCCGCGTTGCCGATGCAGTGCAGCGAGGTCGAGCAGGCCGAGGTGATCGAATAGTTGATGCCCTTGATCTTGAAGGCAGTCGCGAGGTTGGCGGAAATCGTCGAGCACATGCATTTCGGCACCGCAAACGGCCCGATCCGCTTGGTCGCACCGCTTTTCAGAACGGTCTGATGCGCGGTCAGCATGGCGCTGGTCGACGGCCCGCCCGAGCCCGCGACCAGACCGGTGCGCGGGTTCACCACCTGATCCTCGGTCAAGCCGGAATCGGCGATCGCCTGATCCATCGCGATATGGGCATAGGCCGCACCGGGGCCCATGAAGCGCAGGGTGCGCTTGTCCACATGCTCTTTGACGTCAATCTTGAGCGTTCCGGCGATCTGGCTGCGAAAGCCGTGTTCGACCATTTGCTCGTTGGCCTCAATGCCGGACTTACCGGCTTTGAGCGAGGCCAGAACCTCTTGGGCATTGTTCCCGATGGAGGAGACGATCCCCAAACCGGTGACAACTACTCGACGCATATGCGTGCTCCTTCGTTTCGGGCCGGTCTGGCTCAGGCGTCAGACAGGACGACTTTCATGTCTTTGACGTCGTAAATCAATTCACCGTCCGCTTCGACAATACCATCTGCCACACCCATAGTCAGGCGGCGTGTCTGGATCGCCTTTTTGAAATCGATTTTATAAGTCAGCATCTTGCGGTCCGGGCGGACCATGCCGGTCAGTTTGACCTCGCCCACCCCAACGGCCATGCCGCGCCCCTGCCAGCCGCGCCAGCCCAGGTTAAAGCCGGTCAACTGCCACAGGCCATCAAGGCCCAGACAGCCGGGCATGATCGGGTTGCCGGGGAAGTGGCATTCGAAAAACCACAGGTCCGGGGTGATGTCGAACTCGGCCAGAATATGGCCTTTACCGTGTGCACCGCCATCGGCGGAAACTTGGGTGATCCGATCCATCATCAGCATCGGCGGGGCGGGTAACTGCGCGTTGCCGGGGCCGAATAATTCGCCGCGCGCGCATTTCAGCAGATCGTCCTTGTCAAAGCTGCTCGGGAATTGGGCCATTCTGCCGCCTCTCCTGCCAGGGGTCCGTTCGTTTAATCTGGCCTCGTCTAGCACCCGTTTGCAAGGGCCTGCAAGAGCAGCGCGCCACATCATGTTGTGCATACGACATTCTTTGCGAATGAATTTCATTTGAAATTCCCTGTTGGCCGCCCCTATATATATGGTCAGCAGCAACAGGTATCGGACCCATGACACCTCAGAGCCGGGACATCGCGACAGACTGGTTGGTCAATGCCGGATTACGCCCCACGCGTCAGCGGGTGGCCTTGGCCGAGCTTTTGGTGGGTGACGGTCGCCATCGGCACGTGACCGCAGAAAGCCTGTTCGACTCCGCCAAATCCAACGGCGACGCTGTTTCGCTGGCCACGGTCTATAACACCCTGCGCGCCTTTTGCGACGCCGGTGTGTTGCAGGAGATCACGGTGGATGGCTCCAAAAGCTATTTTGACACCAACACCCACGATCATCCGCATTTCTTCTGGGAAGATGAAGGTCGGTTGAGCGATGCTCCGTCCGAGGAGTTGGTGATCCAACGCCTGCCGGACGCGCCCGAAGGGGTCGAGATCGCATCGGTGGATGTGGTCATCCGTCTACGCCGGACGCAATAGCTCGTTCTGCAGTCAGGTTTACAATCAAAACACGCTCGGCCATGGCAAGCGTTGCGTCCGTTGGCCCTTTGCCGTGACGGGCGAGGACAATAGCTTCGGTCGCATCAGGATTGCTGATCGGCAATCGAACAAGTGGTTTGTTATCATAGCTGAGGTCGCCAGGCGGGTTGGCGTAGCTGATCCCAACCCCTTCGCCATGCGCGGCGAGACTGCGTTGAATCTCCAGTGAGGCGGCTCTGTGGGCCACGCGGGGGCTCAGCCCGTTTAGGCGGAACAGGGCCAGTATATGCTGCGCCGACAGGCCTTCGTTGGACAGGATCAGGGGGTAGTCTTCCAGTTCCGACAAAGTGACCTGTTTGCGCTTTGCCAGCGCATGGTCGGGCGAAAGTATCGCGCCTGCGCGGTTCTCGAACAGGGTTGTTCGGGAAAACCCGGCATCCATTCCAAGATCATAGGTGATTGCGATGTCGAGCTGACCGTTGATCAGGTCGCTCAGCAGGCTCTCGAACGGTCCGACAGTGTAGGCGGTTGTCACATTGGGCAGTGACGCCTGCAGATGCCGAAGGGCCGAGGCCAGATGAAACGGGGCCAGATCGGTGAAGCAGCCGAGCCGCAGTTGCGTTAAGCCCTGTTCGGCCGTGTCCGATGCCTCGATTCGCGCGGCGGATGTCAGAACGTCTTCGGCCCGTTCGATGAACCTGCGGCCTTGCGGGGTCAACGCCATCGCAGCCCCGCGCCGACGGATAAACAGCGGATAGCCCAGATGCGATTCGACCCGCGTCAGCGCGGTCGACAAGGCAGGCTGCGAGACGTTCAGATGGTGCGAGGCCGCCGACAGGCTGCCATACCGCCCGATGGCGCAGACATATTCATACTGGCGCAGGGAAATATATAACATGAAGTTAATTATAGCTTTGCGAGATATGATTTGAACAGAAGGTATGATCCGACGCAAACTGAGGCGGATACATCAAGGAGAGCCCAATGCCACATCCGCTCGTTTCCCCGGACATGATTGACACTTACCAGACCGACGGTGTCGTCTTGGTCAAAGGTCTGTTTGCGGATCACGTGGATCAGTTGCGTGACGGGGTAGCGGCGAATATGGCCGATCCCGGTCCGTATGCTTCGGAAAACAAGAAACAGGGCGAAACCGGCCGATTTTTTGACGACTACTGCAACTGGACTCGCATCCCCCAGTTTCGTGACGTGATTGAGGCGTCGCCCGCTGCCGAAGTTGCCGCGGATCTGATGCAGTCGCAGAGTGTGCAGATGTTTCACGACCATGTTCTGGTCAAGGAACCGGGCACATCCATGGCCACGCCCTGGCATCAGGATGGGCCGTATTACTTCGTCGAAGGCCAGCAAACGATCAGCTTCTGGTCCCCGCTGGACCCGGTGAAACAGGCCACTCTGCGCTGTGTCGCCGGATCGCATCGTTGGGAAAAAGAGGTTCTGCCGACCCGCTGGGTGTCCGAGGAGGGGTTCTTTCCGGATGAAGGTCAGTACATCCCTGTTCCCGACCCCGATGCTGAGGGCATGAAGGTTGTCGAGTTCGAAATGGAGCCCGGTGATGCGGTGGCGTTCAACTATCGCACCCTGCACGGCGCGCGCGGCAACCAGTCGGACAGCCGCCGGCGCGCGTTTTCTCTGCGTTTGGTCGGGGACGACGCGCGGTATGCCGAACGTCCGGGTCGGACCTCACCGCCGTTTCCGGGGCATGACATGGTGCCGGGCCAGCGTCTGCGCGAGGATTGGTTTCCGGTTTTGTTGCGGCGGTGATTAGGGGGCGCTGCCCCCGTCGCGACAGGCCGCGACTCCCCCAGGGATATTTTTGGACAGATGAAGTGCGGATCAGAACCACTGGCCGGATTCGATCAGCCCCAAATCCAGCAACTGACGCGAGTTCCAGTCGAAGGGGATCGAGTTGCGCCAGCGGAAGGTCGGGATGTCGAAGGTGGACCCTGCGTTTCGTTTCAATGCCTTGGCCGCGCGGAATGAGCATATGGCCGCAGTCATGTTGTTATGCCACGGGCATGAATAAGTGTTGTATTCGGGCTCACTAAACGTGTGATCCGGCAGCAGGGTAAGGCCCTTTTGCGTTTTGAAAACGGCGATCCTGTCGATGCGGCGACGTTCATACGGAATGTGGTTTTCAAACCGCCAGCGCAGACCGCCGGACATATCAAGCTGCCGATCCAGTGGCTGGCCCGAGGCATCGTGCCGCGTGTGGGCGTAATATCCGGTGCTGTCCAGCATGGCGTGATCGGGGGCCACGCCGTTCGGGAAGGTGGCCAGATCGTCTGCGTAGAGATCGACCACATGGCAGAGCATTGCGTTCCGCCGCTCCTCGCTATGAAACGCCAGAAATTCGCCGATACTGCGGGTCTCGCAAAACGGAAAGAACAGGTATTCGGCGTTGTAGCAGTAATACATCCAGAGGCCGGGGGCCGAGGCGATGATCCGGTTGATCGTCTCAAACACAACCGAACGCGGCACGCATTTCAGGGTGACGCGGTGGATCTGGCCTTCAAGTGCGGGGTCTAGGCCAAACTCTTCGGGCATAAACGCGATCACCGATTTGAAGCCGAGCTTCAGGTGGTGGCGCAGGGTGCCTTCGACCTCGGTCTCATCCTCGGCGAAAATCAGAGCGACCGGTCCCTTGGCCAGTGCGGCAAGGCCTGCGTTCAGAAAATGGTCGGGGGATTCGTACTGCATCGCCTGTTATCGGTGCCGCCTTGCTGGAAACTGCCGCCAAATTCGGGTAATTGCGCCACCATTGCAAGCGGCGTTCGTTGCATATAGATGACGCCGATCCAGCGAATGCAAAGGCCTGCCCAATGTCCGAACCGAAGAAGCTGTTTATCAAGACTTATGGCTGTCAGATGAATGTCTATGACAGCGAGCGGATGGCCGAAGCGCTGGGCGGGCAGGGCTATGTGGAAACCAAATCCGCCGATGAAGCGGACATGATTCTGTTGAACACCTGTCATATTCGGGAAAAGGCGGCGGAGAAGGTCTATTCCGAACTCGGCCGTTTCAAAGGTCTGAAAGCCGAAAAGCCCGATCTGAAGATCGGCGTTGCGGGCTGTGTGGCGCAGGCCGAGGGTGAAGAGATCATGCGCAGGCAGCCTCTGGTCGATTTGGTGGTGGGGCCGCAAAGCTATCATCGCCTGCCCGAGATGGAGGCCAAGACCCGTTCGGGTGAAAAGGCGCTGGATACCGATTTCCCGGAAGAGGATAAGTTCGAGAAGCTGAAGAACCGGCCCAAGGCCAAGCGCGGCCCGACCGCGTTCCTGACCGTGCAGGAAGGGTGTGACAAGTTCTGTGCCTTCTGTGTTGTGCCCTATACGCGAGGGGCCGAGGTCAGCCGCCCGGCGGATCGTATCATCCGCGAGGCACAGGATCTGGTCGAACGCGGCGTGCGCGAGATCACTCTGCTGGGCCAGAACGTAAACGCCTATCACGGGGCAGGGCCGAACGGTGACATGACGCTGGCTGGTCTGATCTGGGCGTTGAACAAGGTGGACGGGCTGGAACGTATCCGCTTTACCACCTCGCACCCCAACGACATGGCCGATGATCTGATCGAGGCGCACGGGACTTGCGAAAAGCTGATGCCTTACCTGCATTTGCCGGTTCAGTCGGGCTCGGACAAAATCCTGAAACGGATGAACCGCAGCCACACGGCGGAGAGCTATCTGCGCCTGATCGAACGCATTCGCGCGGCGCGCCCCGACATTGTTATGTCGGGCGATTTCATTGTCGGCTTTCCCGAGGAAACCGAAGAAGATTTTCAGGCCACGCTTGATTTGGTCGAGCAGGTCAAATACGGCTATGCCTACTCCTTCAAATACTCGACACGTCCGGGAACCCCGGCGGCCGAGCGGGCGCAGGTTGATCCCGCAGCGGCAGATGACCGCCTGCAGCGCCTGCAGGCTTTGATCACCCGACATCAAAGGGAAATTCAGGACGCGATGGTGGGCCGCACTGTCAAGGTTCTGTTTGAAAAACCGGGTCGTTTGCCAGGGCAAATGGTTGGGAAATCGGAATATCTGCACTCGGTCCATGTTGCGGGTCCGGACATCGCGACAGGTGACCTGAAACAGGTGCGGATAGTCGAGTCCGGAGCAAACTCCTTGGCAGGTGAACTGATTTAATCCGGCCTTTAGCTGCGCTTCAGATACCATCGTTGGTGTTGGTTTCTGAAATTTACCCTTGATTTATCCTTTGGAACTATGTTCCGAGGGGAGCCAGTCTTATTCCGGGTGTGGTTTTACGCCTTCGGGGTTTCAGTCTGCGCTGATCCGACTTGGGGTGAAAGCGATGGAGGGTGCGAGTGACAATTGTGGAAAGACTCAGTTTGTCGAAGTTCCGGCGCGCGGTGCCAGCGGCCTCGGTCGTGACTTTCTTTGCAAGCGCCACCATAGCCGGAGACCTGAAAGGCACTGTCGAGGACCCCGAAGTGGTCAGCCCCAACCGGATCGGCAGCGACGTGAGCGCCTTTTATCTTGGGGTAAGCGGGGCTTACGGCCTGGGTGGTGATGATCGTTTTGGACTGACCACACCGGGTGGAACTTTTGCGATTGGCGAACAGGACCTGACAGGGAACTACGGCGGCATTCGCGGCGGCTGGCGCGGGATTCTGCCGTTTTTTGGCGGGCGCGATTATGTTTATGGCGTTGAAATCGGGTATGATTTCGGATCGCTTGAGGACGACGTTTCAACTCAAGTCGGCGGCACCCCAGTGCAGGGCGGGTCTCGGGTCTCGGACGTGCTGTCGCTTCGGTTGCGCAGCGGCTTCACGAATCGCAGCAAGAGCATCCTTTACTTCGCGACCATCGGCTATGTGCACGGGGATGTAGAGACAACAAACAGCTTCGGGTCGGGTCCCACCTTTCAGGCGTTCCGCGATACCGACACCCGCAACGGATTTTCGGCCAGCATCGGAGCCGAACACCGGCTGAACGAAAACTGGTCGATCACGGGCGAATACGAGTACGTGCAATTCGAGTCCGAGGTAATTCAGTTCGAATCAGGCTTTTCGACCAAGTCCACGCCAAACTATCGGGGCTTGCGTTTCGGGCTGAACTACACGTTCTGATCAATCCCCGGAAAGGACAAGGGTTCCGGCACCTGTTGTCCGATTTGTCGTCTACACCAGATTTTTTAAAACTGTGGCTTGCGCCCACCAAGTTTTGTTGTCTACGCTCAAGATGAAACGCCAAGACAGGAGAACGGATTGGCCATCGGTGCCCTGACCCCACCGCAAGACGAGATGCCGCAACAAGAGGCATTTGTAGAGTTTCCCGACAACCGACTGTTGATTGATCTTTGCGGCGAATACGACCGCAATCTGGCTGAGATCGAACAAAAGCTTTCTGTTCAGATCATCCGCCGGGGCAATCAACTGGTGGTGATGGGGGAAGAACACGCCCAGAAACAGGCGATTGACGTTCTGCAGGCCCTTTACACCCGTCTGGAAGGCGGCCGCGAGGTCGAGGCCGCGGATGTCGACCGCGAACTTCGGATGGGTGATTCTGAGAAGGGAACCGGCAGCCGCGACGGCGACCAGCTTGAAATGTTCAAGGGCGGCACGGTCGAGATCAAGACCCGCAAGAAGCTTGTTGAGCCCCGCACGGATGCGCAAAAGGCCTATGTGCAGTCGCTGTTCAACAACGAACTGGCCTTTGGCATCGGCCCGGCTGGGACCGGCAAAACCTATCTGGCGGTGGCCGTGGGCGTCTCGATGTTCATCGGCGGGCATGTGGACCGGATCATCCTCAGCCGTCCGGCGGTCGAGGCTGGTGAGAAGCTGGGCTATCTGCCGGGCGACATGAAGGACAAGGTCGATCCTTACATGCAGCCGCTTTACGATGCGCTGAATGATTTTCTGCCGGGCAAGCAACTCGCCAAGCTGATTGAAGAAAAACGCATCGAAATTGCTCCGCTAGCCTTTATGCGGGGGCGGACATTGGCCAATGCCTTTGTGGTGTTGGACGAAGCGCAGAATGCCACGACCATGCAGATGAAGATGTTCCTGACCCGCCTGGGCGAGGGCAGTCGCATGGTGATCACCGGCGACCGGTCTCAGGTCGATCTGCCGCGTGGTGTTCAGTCGGGGCTGGCTGATGCTGAACGGTTGCTGAAAACCATCCCCAACATCAGTTTCAACTACTTCACGTCGAAAGATGTGGTACGCCACCCGCTTGTCGCCGCCATCATCGAAGCGTATGAGGCCGACTCGGGCCGCGAAACAGGTTGATTTCCGGGCCCGCACTTGGGGTTTTGGAATGGCGTCATGAATCTGGAGTTAACTGTCGACGACCCACGCTGGGCGGGGTTGGAACCCCTGTGCCAAAGGGCGATCAGCGCCGTGCTGCAGCATTGCGGGCTGGACCCGGACCTGTGTGAGGTCAGCGTTTTAGGCTGCGACGATGCCCGCATCGCAGACCTGAATTCTGAATTCCGCGCCAAACCGACCCCGACAAACGTGCTCAGTTGGCCTGCCGAGGACCTGACTCCGGAAATGGCCGGACACGTGCCGAAGCCACCGGAACCGGATTTCACCGGCGAAATTCCCTTGGGCGACATCGCGATTGCCTATGAAACCTGCGCGCGCGAGGCCGCGGAGGCAGGCAAGGACATGGACGATCATGTGACCCATTTGCTCGTTCACGGAACGTTGCATCTGTTGGGTTATGATCACATCCGCGACCCCGACGCCACGCTGATGGAGGCGGTCGAGGTCAAGATACTTGGCAAAATGGGTATTGATGACCCATATAGGTTATGAAGCGGGTTATCTCACCCGATCAATTGGAACAGGAAAATGGGCGATACAGACGGCAGTTCTAGGGCGGCGCACAGCGCGCAACCACAGGACGGCAATGACGACATAGAAGAGAAAAGCGGTTTCTTTTCCCGAATTTTTGATGCGTTCTCGGGCTCGGACGACGACCAGACCGGGCTGACCAATGGGCACGATGCCATAAGCGTACAACCGCGCGGCATGATCAACCTGCGCCGCATGCGGGTCGAGGATGTCGCGATCCCGACCGCGGAAATCGTATCGGTTCCGTCGACGGTCGCAAAGGATGAACTGGTCCAGCTGTTCCGTGAAAGCGGCCTGTCGCGTGTTCCGGTTTATGAGGGTACGCTGGATACGCCTCTGGGCTTTGTGCACCTCAAGGATTTTGCCCTGACACATGGGTTCAATGGTGGATCGACCGAGTTCGATCTGGTGCCGATGTTGCGCACCCTGCTGTTCGTGCCGCCCTCGATGCCGATTGGCGTGCTGCTGACCAAGATGCAGACCGAGCGTCGTCATATGGCTTTGGTGATCGACGAATACGGCGGTGTGGATGGCCTGCTGACCATCGAAGACCTGATTGAACAAGTCGTGGGCGAGATTGCCGACGAACACGATGCCGATGAAGATCAGCTTTGGGTGCAGGAAAAACCGGGATGCTACGTGGTTCAGGCCCGTGTCCCGCTCGAGGATTTCGAGGCCGAGATCGGGCGCTCTCTGACCAGCCATGAAGATGTAGACGAGGAAGAGATCGACACGCTGGGCGGTCTGGTCTTCATGCTGTCCGGCCGCGTGCCCGCGCGGGGTGAGGTTGTCTGCCATCCTGAAGGGGCCGAGTTCGAAGTGATCGACGCCGACCCGCGCCGGATCAAGCGGCTGCGCGTCATGCTACCGGATATCGCTGCATGAACCCTGCCCGGGGCTGGCCCTTTGGCCTGAGGATTGTCGTGGCGGCGCTGCTGGGCGCGCTCGGCGCGTTTGGTCTGGCCCCGTTCGGGTATTGGACGGCGACTCTGGTGGCCCTGATTCTGATCGCGCCTCTGTTCTTAGTCAGCGAAACGCGTGCGCGGGCGGCTTGGGTCGGGTGGTTCTTTGCGACCGGGTATTTTGCCCACGCGCTGAGCTGGATCATCGAACCGTTTCAGGTCGATGCTGAGCGGCACGCGTGGATGGCCCCTTTTGCGCTGGTGTTCATGGCAGGCGGGTTGGCTTTGTTCTGGGCATTGGCCTTCTGGCTGGCTCGGAGGCCGAAGGCGTCGCCAGTTCTTCAAGCCACGTTGTTGGCAGTAACGTTGTCCTTGGCCGAGTTCGCCCGGGGCTACGTTCTGACTGGCTTTCCGTGGGCCGGGCTGGCGCAGGTTTGGGTGAACTCGCCGGTCGCTCAGGTGCTGTCGCTGGTGGGGCCTTACGGGTTAGGCGCACTGACCCTAGGTGTGACCCTGCCTTTGGGCGCGGTTTTGTCCGAAAGCGCAGGTGCAAAAGCCACGATCGGCTCCATCGCTTTTTCTTTGGGCGTTGCGATTCTGGCCTTTGTCTACGCCGCATCCCGCCCGCCAGTTGTCGAGGGCGACCATATCGTCCGTCTGGTGCAACCCAACGCGCCGCAGCACCAGAAATGGCACCCGGATTATGCCCCGCTGTTTTTTGCGCGGCAGATCGAATTCACCGCTGCCCAGCCCAGACCCGATCTGATCGTCTGGCCCGAGACCTCTGTCCCCGCGTGGTTGGGAAGCGCCCAGCCATATCTCGAGGCCATTTCAGAAGCCGCGCAGGGCACGCCGGTGATGCTGGGTATCCAACGGGCCGAGGGGCCGCGCATTTATAACTCACTGGTCTATCTGGATCAGACGGGCCGACAGCAGGCCGTGTACGACAAGCACCATCTGGCCCCCTTTGGCGAATACGTGCCGCTGGGCAACCTGATGGCTCGGTTCGGAGTTTTCGGCCTGGCCGCGACCACCGGGAACGGGTTCAGCGCCGGGCCGGGGCCCGAGTTGATTGACGCAGGTGAATTGGGTCGGGCCTTGCCCCTGATCTGCTATGAGGCCGTGTTCACGCAGGACGTAAACGGCGCACCAGGGCGCGCCGATTTTCTGGTGCAGATCACCAATGATGCCTGGTTCGGAACCCGGTCGGGCCCGTATCAGCATCTGGCACAGGCGCAGATGCGGGCGATCGAACAGGGCGTGCCGATGATGCGCTCGGCCAATACCGGGGTTTCGGCCATGATCGACCCGCTGGGGCGGATTACAGCCCAATTGCCATTGGGGCAGGCGGGCTATGTGGATGCCACGCTCCCTCTGCCGCAGACCGCGACACTTTATTCGCGCACGGGGGACAGTCCGGTTTTCATAGTCCTACTGGCCCTGTTTGCGATGCTCTGGCGCACCACCCGACGGGCGTAGCGCAATTACCGATTGACCCTGCCCCACTCTGCGCGTATCCGGGCCTATGCCTGTCACAACGGCTTCCTGGCGTGGCAGAGAAATCTTAATGGAGCACATTTATGTCCCGACAGAACTACATTTTTACCTCGGAATCGGTTTCCGAGGGCCACCCGGATAAGGTTTGCGATCGTATTTCCGATGCCGTACTCGACGCGTTCCTAAGCGAGGAACCCGAAGCACGCGTGGCGTGCGAAACCTTTGCCACAACCGACCGGGTTGTGATCGGGGGCGAAGTTGGCCTGTCGGATCAGGAAAAGCTGCATGATTACATGGGGCGTATCGACGAGATTACGCGCGCCTGTATCAAGGATATCGGCTACGAGCAGGATAAATTTCACCACCAGACGGTCGAGGTGACGAACCTGCTGCACGAGCAATCCGCCCATATCGCGCAGGGTGTGGATGCGTCGGATGACAAGGACGAAGGCGCCGGTGATCAGGGTATCATGTTCGGCTACGCAACCACCGAAACGCCCGCGTTGATGCCCGCGCCGATCCAGTATTCTCACGCGATCCTGCGCCGTCTGGCCGAGGTCCGAAAGAACGGAACAGAACCGGCTTTGGGTCCGGACGCAAAGTCTCAGCTTTCGGTGATCTATCGCGATGGCAAGCCGGTTGGCGTCAGCTCGATCGTTCTGTCGACCCAGCATCTGGATGAGGCGCTGACATCAGACGACATCCGCGCCATTGTCGAGCCCTATATCTCTGAGACTCTGCCCGATGGCTGGTTGTCGGCGGAAACCGAATGGCACGTGAACCCAACCGGCAAATTCGTGATCGGCGGCCCTGATGGCGACGCAGGCCTCACGGGGCGCAAGATCATCGTCGACACCTATGGCGGTGCTGCGCCTCATGGCGGCGGCGCGTTCTCGGGCAAAGACCCGACCAAGGTGGACCGCTCGGCGGCCTATGCCGCGCGCTATCTGGCGAAGAACGTTGTTGCCGCGGGCATGGCGGAACGCTGCACCATCCAGTTGAGCTATGCGATTGGTGTCTCGAAGCCGCTTTCGATCTATGCTGAAACCCACGGCACCGGTCAGGTCGCGGATGCGTCCATCGAAAAGGCCGTTGGGCAGGTGATGGACCTGACCCCGCGCGGCATTCGCGAGCACCTGCAATTGAACAAGCCTATCTACCAGCGCACTGCCGCATATGGCCATTTTGGCCGAGAACCGGATGCGGACGGAGGCTTTAGCTGGGAACGCACCGATCTGACGGACGCGCTGAAAAAGGCCTTTTGACAGAGGTGATCCAAAGGTGCGCCCTGACGGGCGCGCTCTTCTTCTGTTGAAAAATACCTCGGGGGTGTGGGGACTGGCTCCCATCTCCGACCCCTTGCCACAGGCCCAGCGTCACAGTATGGGCACCGGCATGACCACCGAGACACCACAACGCCCGCGCAGAAACTTCTATGGCCGGTTCAAGGGCAAGACCCTCAAGCCCAGCCAGAAGGCCTATCTGAATGAAGACCTCGCCGCGTTGTCGCCCGGTGATGTCGACTGGGACAGCAACCCCGAACGCCTGCCGCTGGATTTGGATGGTCTGTTCGGTGGCAAGCCGGTGTGGCTTGAGATCGGCTTTGGCGGTGGCGAGCATCTGGTGCACCAGGCCGAAAACAACCCTGATATCGGTATTATCGGGGCCGAGCCTTACATTAACGGCGTTGCCATGCTGCTGGGCAAAATCCGCCGTGCAGCGGTTGAGAACCTGGCCGTACATCCCGGCGATGCGCGGGACCTGTTCGATGTTTTGCCCGATGCCAGCATCTCGCGCGCCTTCCTGCTCTATCCCGATCCGTGGCCCAAAAAGCGGCACCATCGTCGTCGGTTTGTGACGAAGGAACATCTGGAACCTCTGGCGCGGGTCCTGAAACCGGGGTCGATTTTCCGGGTGGCCACCGACATCCCCGACTACGTCCGCCAAACGCTGGAAGAAGTTCCGCGCGCGGGTTTCGAATGGCTGGCCGAGCGCCCGGCCGACTGGCGCGACCCGTGGGAGGATTGGATTTCCACCCGCTACGAACAAAAGGCGCTGCGGGAAGGGCGCGCACCGCATTACCTGACCTTCCGCCGCACCGGCTGATTGCGGCTGGACCAACCGGCCCCAATTCGCTAATCCGCCCTGAACTGATAGCGAAAACAGGAGCCCCCATGTCCGGACACGGCACGCCCATCCCGATGACCTCGCATCCTTGCGGCCCGCTGACCGGCACGGCCGAGGTGCCGGGCGACAAGTCGATCTCGCACCGGTCGCTGATTCTGGGCGCGATGGCGGTGGGTGAGACAAAAATTTCGGGCCTGCTGGAAGGTGAGGATGTGCTGGACACCGCCAAGGCTATGCGCGCCTTTGGCGCCGAGGTAACCGATCATGGTGGCGGAGAATGGACGGTGCACGGTGTCGGCGTTGGTGGCTTTGCCGAGCCTGATCAAGTGATCGACTGCGGCAATTCGGGGACCGGCGTGCGGTTGATCATGGGTGCGATGGCGACTTGCCCGATCACGGCGACCTTTACTGGCGATGCCAGTCTGAACAAGCGCCCGATGGCGCGTGTGACCGATCCGCTTGCTCTATTCGGGGCGCAGGCGGTGGGCCGCGAGGGCGGGCGGTTGCCGATGACCATCGTCGGCGCGGCGGACCCGGTTCCGGTGCGGTACGAGGTGCCCGTACCCTCGGCGCAGGTTAAATCTGCCGTGCTGCTGGCCGGTCTGAATGCCCCCGGCAAGACCGTTGTCATTGAGAAAGAAGCAACCCGCGATCATTCCGAACGGATGCTGGCCGGTTTCGGCGCGGAAATCACAGTTGAGGACACCGATGAGGGCCGCGTCATCACTCTGACCGGTCAACCCGAGTTGAAGCCGCAGGTCATCGCAGTTCCGCGCGACCCGTCCAGCGCGGCTTTCCCGGTTTGTGCGGCGCTGATCACGCCTGGATCGGATGTGCTGGTGCCCGGAATCGGTCTGAACCCGACCCGTGCGGGTCTGTTCACCACGCTGCGCGAGATGGGGGCCGACCTGACCTATGAGAACGAGCGCGAAGAGGGCGGTGAACCGGTGGCCGATCTGCGCGCGAAGTATTCGCCCAACATGAAGGGGATCACCGTGCCGCCGGACCGCGCCGCGTCGATGATCGACGAATATCCGGTTCTGTCCGTCGTTGCGGCCAATGCCACCGGCACCACGATGATGGGCGGGGTGAAAGAGCTGCGCGTCAAGGAAAGCGACCGGATCGACGCGATGGCGCGCGGGCTGCGCGCAAACGGCGTGACGGTGGACGAGGGCGAGGATTGGTGGTCGGTCGATGGCCTTGGTATCGGCGGTGTGCCCGGTGGTGGAACCTGCGAAAGCTTTCTGGACCACCGCATTGCCATGTCGTTCATGGTGATGGGGATGGGCGCGAAAACCCCGGTCTCGGTCGATGACGGTGGTCCGATTGCGACCTCTTTCCCGATCTTCGAGCCCCTGATGGCGTCACTGGGCGCAAAGGTCGAACGCACGTGAGCTTTACGGTTGCCATCGATGGCCCGGCTGCGGCGGGCAAGGGCACGATCTCAAAGGGCGTTGCCGCGCATTTTGGCTTTGCCCATCTGGACACCGGGCTGCTTTACCGGGCAGTCGGGCGACGTACGCTGAACGGAGCTGATGCGGTCGAGGCCGCGCAGTCCCTGACGGCGGAGGAATTGGAGCAAGGCGACCTGCGCACGGCTGAGATCGCTCAGGCGGCATCCCGGGTTGCCGTCGTCCCCGAGGTGCGCGCGGCACTGGTGGATTTTCAACGCAGCTTTGCCCGACGGGCAGGAGGGGCCGTTCTGGACGGTCGCGACATCGGCACCGTGATCTGCCCGGCGGCGGAGGTAAAGCTGTTCGTCACCGCCAGCGCCGAGGTGCGGGCGGAACGACGGTTTCTGGAACTCAGCGCGAAAGGCGGGGATGTCACGCGTGATCAGGTTCTGGCCGACGTGCGCGAGCGCGATGCGCGTGATGCCGAACGCAGTACCGCGCCGATGAAACCGGCGGAGGATGCCGTGTTGCTGGACACCTCGGACCTGAATATTGACGACGCGCTGGCCACGGCGATTTCGATCATCGAAAAAGCAATACCCGCGACGCCGTGACGCCGCGGGTCTTAGGTAGGGTAATTACAACTCGCCGACAGCGATGCTCTTGATATTGGCCCACTGGTCGTCTGCAGTTTTCGCGGTGCCGGTGACATCCTTCAGGAAGGCCGCGCGGGTTTCGCCGTTCAGGAACAAGTACAGCTTGCCGTCCGCGATCAGATACTGATCCGGGTCGCCGTCGAATTTCTTGCCAACCGACACGCCGAAAGAGCAGAACCCGCCATGCTGGGACAGATAGGCGGCGGGGTTGGCCTCGAACGCTTCGCGGTTCTCGGAGCTGGTGAAATAGTAGGATGCGCCATCATAGGTGGCAGAGTGGTTGGCAAAGCCTTCAACCGGGTTGCCGCTTGTAACCAGCGCCACCAGATCGACGCCATGCGCGGCAAGCGGCGCACCGCCCGCCGAGATACCGTTCGAGACGTTGATCTCATCCGCCGCAAAGGCCGGGGCGGCGATCAGGGGCAGGGTTGCGATCAGGGTGGTCAGGACCAGAGATTTCATTGCGTTTCCTTCCGTATTCAGGTTTGGGGCGGGCAGATTGCCAGCCGCTGAAACAAAGCTAGGGGGCCGGTTCTGAACGGACCATTCCAGATGCAACGGCAAACCTTGCAGATCGTTCAAGAACGCGTCTTTTCGGAGGATGCTCTTCACCAAGCTTTGTTTGGCCAGAGGGCAGCGCGACGCCTATGGTAAGCGGGCAACCTGCAGGAGCGACGCCATGATCCGACTAGCCCTTTCCCTGATTTTTCTGGCCGGCGGTCTGGCCGCGCAGGAGGCCCCGGAAGCTGAGCCTCCGATGACGTATGAGCGTCTGGGCAAGATCATCTTCGCCCTCGACCCCGAGGCCGAGCCAAGTGGTCCGGGGTTTTCGATGACGGTCGCGGATGTTCCCGTTCTGGTCATTGCTGACGCAAATGCGGATCGTATGCGGGCAATGGTACCGATCCGCAGTTCCGAGGAACTGACCGCCGACGAGATGCGGCGGATGATGCAGGCGAATTTCGACAGTACCCTGGACGCGCGTTATGCTATCGCCAACGGCACCCTTTGGGCCGCGTTCATTCACCCGCTGTCCCGGCTGGACAAGGAACAACTGATCTCGGGTCTGGCGCAGACGGTGAACATCACCAAGACCTACGGCACGCTCTATTCCGGTGGCGCGGCCGAGTTCGGAGGGGGTGACAGCACCGATCTTCAACGCGAACTGATCGAAGATCTTTTAAAGAAGGGCGAGGAAATCTGATCCTCGTCCCGAAGCCACGAAGGACCTGATGCCAGCCCGTTTTGCAGAGGTTTTGATGCCAAGCACGATGTGCGCGTCAGGGCGTCATAAGCTCTGGCTGGTCGCAGGAAAGCTGTTATAGTCTCCGGCAAGCAAAAAGGGAAAGCCGCGATACAAACCCCAAAATCAAAAGGGGACCGCAGCTATAAAATCCCGCAAGCCAACAGGGACAGAACCACATGAGTAATCGTTTGAACAAAATCACCATCGTTGGTGGCGGCACGGCTGGCTGGATGACCGCGCTGATCCTGGACATGGTGTTTTCCCGCACGTCAGGACCGAACGACCGCCCGCAGATTTGCCTGATCGAAAGCCCCAATATCTCGACCGTGGGCGTGGGTGAGGCCACGGTGCCGCGTATGCCGGTCACGCTGCGTCAGGCGGGCATTTCCGAACGGGACTTTTTCCGCGAAACCAACGCGTCGTTCAAACTGGGCGTGAAGTTCTGCAACTGGAACAAGGATGCCAAGGGTAAGCGCATCGACTATGTGAACCCCTTTGCCCACGGCCAGATGATCGAGGGGCTGGAGGCCGCCGAATATTTCCTGCGCTTTGGCAACGGGGATCGGGATTTCACTCAGTCGATCTCGCCGCATGATCATCTGGGCCGTATGTGCAAAGGCGCGCGGCAGTTGGGGCAGCCCGAGTTTGAGCAGCGCTTTGGCTATGCCTACCATCTGGATGCCGTGAAATTTGCCGGCATGCTGACCAAGGTCTGCACCGCGCGCGGCGTCGAGCATATCCGAGATGAGGTGCAGGCGGTTGAACTGGACGAACAGGGCAACGTCAGCCACCTGAAGCTAGAGCGTGCCGGTCGTCATGACATCGAGATGGTGGTGGATTGCACCGGTTTCCGCGGGCTGATCATCAATCAGGCTCTGGGTGAGCCGTTCATGGATTACTCGGACTATCTGCCCAACGATCGTGCGATGGCGCTGCAGGTCGAGCATCCCAATCCAAGGAAGATCGAAAGCCTCACGCGCTCCACGGCTCTTGGCGCGGGCTGGACTTGGCGGGTGCCGCTCTACAATCGGGTGGGCACGGGCTATGTGTTTTCATCCGCGCATCGTACCGATGATCAGGCGGCGGATGAATATCTTGAATGGCTGGGTGACAGCGGCAAGGGTTTGACACCGCGCGTGATCCCGATGCGCGTCGGGCGCGTGCGCAATGCCTGGGTCAAGAACTGTGTCGCAATCGGCCTGTCCGGCGGGTTTATCGAGCCGTTGGAAAGCACCGCGATCCACATGATCGACCACGCGGTGCGCTGGTTTGCGGAACATCTGCCCACGCAGGACATCGAGCCTGCGCTGCGGGCCAGATATAACCGCCAGATGGACAAGCTTTACAACGAGGTGCTCGAATTCATCTGTCTGCACTATCGTCTGGGCAACCGCACCGATGACCCATATTGGATCGACGCGCGTACCCAGATGAAGATTCCGGACAGGCTGGCCGAGAACCTGGAATTGTGGCAGCACCGCCTGCCGATGCAACACGATGTCGAGTTCGCTACCCTGTTCGACCATCGCGTTTATCAGACGGTTCTTTTGGGCAAGCAATCCTATGATACCGGCTATGGGACCGGCATCCGCGATCGCTTGCGGCCACTGAAGAAAGCGGTTTGGGCTCAGGGGATGAAGCACGCGAAGGCCGATCTTGCGCAGATCGTCAAAGCGATGCCGGATCACAAAACGCTGCTGCGCGACATCCGGGGTGAATTGAAGCAACCGGCCTTTGTCATGGCGAAGGCGGTGAAACCCACAGTGGCAATGCCGGGCGTGAAACCAGAGCCCGTAGAAGTTCAGAACATGCCAAACCTTGCCGAAATCCAAAGCGGCAAGAAGGACTTGCAGCTGTTCTAGACGTTCTTTTGCATTCTGCAGAACGCGCGGACCGAGGAAGCGGGCGCGTTGGTCCGGGCGACATACACCCAGACCCGACGCCTATGCCGATACTAGCCTGTCCCGCAGAAACCGTCTGAGGATTTTGCCCGACGGGGATTTGGGGATTTCATCGACGACCTCGACGACGTGGACCTGTTTGTAGTGGGCCAGGCGCTTGGCCAGATAGGCCTGCAGGTCCTCCAGTGGCGGCAGGGCCTGATCCGGGGCCGGGACGACAAAGGCCATCGGCAACTCTCCGGCCTCGGGGTCGGGTTTGCCGATCACGGCGGCGTCTGCAATGGCCGGGTGAGTGACAAGATGGGCTTCCAACTCGGCAGGGGCGACCTGAAAGGCCTTATACTTGATCAGTTCTTTCAGCCGGTCAGTGATGAACATAAAGCCATCCGCATCAATCCGGGCGATGTCGCCGGTGCGCAGCCATCCATCTGGCAGCAGGGTTTCCGCCGTGGCCGTCGGGTTGTTCAGATAGCCCTTCATGGTCTGCGGGCCGCGCACCCATAATTCACCTTCTTCCCCCACCGCGACATCTTCCAATGTTTCGGGGTCCACGATCCGGCATTCCGTGCTGGGCGCGGTTACGCCGGACGCCCCGCTTTTGTCGGCATCGGGTGGGGTCAGATGGCTGACCGGGGCAAGCTCGGTCATCCCGTAGCCTTGTACCGCGCGCAGGTTCAGCCGCTCGGCCACGGCATCCGAAATGTCGCCGCCCATAGGGGCCGCCCCGCTGAGCATTTGCGTTGTCGCGCTCAGGTCAAACTGATCCACCAGCGGATGTTTGGCGAGCGCCAGAGCCACCGGAGGCACGACCCACAGTTTGGGGGTTTTGTAGCGGCTGCACAGGTCCAGATACATCTCCAGATCAAAGCGCGGCAGGGTCACGACGCAGCCCCCCGCGGCCAGATACAGGTTCATCACGACCTGCAGCCCGAAGATGTGAAAGAATGGCAGAAACGCGACGGTGGTTTCATGCGGTTCCAACGCCGCGTATCCCATCACCTGATCCGTGTTCGCCACCAGATTGCGGTGGGTCAGCATGACGCCCTTGGGCAAGCCGGTTGTGCCCGACGAATAGGGCAGAATAGCGATGTGGTTTTCGATATCCACCGGCACCTGATCTTCCTGCGGCGGGCCCATGAAATCGGCCAGAGACGCCGCGCCTTCGGGCGCGTCGCCAATCACGACGATCTGCTGAACTTTGGTGCCCTGTACCGCCACCGTAGCCAGATCGTAAAACGGTGCGATGGTGATCAGCAGTTCCGCCTCGGCATCTGACAATTGCTGGGTGACTTCGGGCGCGGTGTAGGTGGGATTGATCGTGGTGATGGTGCCCCCGGCCCAGCAGACCCCGTGAAAAACAACCGCATATTCCGGCATGTTGGGGGCCATCAAAGCCACGCGGCAGTCCGACCCATACCCCTGCGCGGCCAACCCGCCTGCAAAACGCTTGACCGCCTCGACAAATTCCTCGCCCGTCATTTCTCGTCCCGTCGGGCCGTCGATCAGGACCGGCCTGTTCAGCGCGATCCCATCGAACACACGTTGGGTGATTGTCTGCGAGGTCAATTCAACAGGTGGTAATGGGCTTTGGTAAATTGTCATTTCGTGTCCCTCCAATTGAAGTGCAGCCTACACCATTTTTCCAAAGCGCGCCCGGGTTGGTGGGTTTTGATTGTAAGGCACTGCGATCTGACGGGCCCATCGGTGGATGTGCGGTCAAAAAGGGGTCTTGTGTCCAATTGTCATTTGTTATGAAATAACATACTATGAAATGCACGGCCCTGACCAAAACCCTTGCGCCTATCTGGCTGCGGACAATCATCAAGCCCATGCAGGCCCGAGGCCGCCATGCGTAGCAGCACATCCGGGCGGAACCTTAGAACATCGATGAAAACTCGCCGCCGCGGCGGGTCGCGGATGAGGGCCTTTGATGCGTTGCCTCGTGACTTGCGCATCTGGCTGGCCTCAGCCTGTTTGCCGTGGAGCCCGGAATCCGCCCTGAAAGTTTGGAGCCGGGCGGGTGGCCCCGACAACCCGGATGCCGCGATCTCGCGGCTCGATGAAATTGAACGCGCGATGCTGCGGAAGGATGCGCAGGTTTGGGTCGCGAAAGTGCGCTGAAACGGGGAAGGTGAGGCCAATCCCCTTGAAATACCGGCTTTCTGCTTGCACCGGTCAGGGAATCCGCCTATACGCGCGCTGTCTGAACAAGGGCGGCTAACGTCCGGATGACGTATCTGAGCAGGGCCGGGTCACCTCGGCCCTTTGTGTTTGTGTAGTTAGATGCGCCCCGGATCACGCCGGTGAAGACATGAAACAAGACCGGCGGAGACAACCGCTCGGCCAGCAAAAACGTATGTAAAGGAAAACAACGCCACATGGCCAACGCATCCATGGAGGAATTCGAAGCCCTCCTGAATGAAAGCTTCGAAATGGACACGCCCGAAGAGGGTTCTGTTGTCAAAGGCAAGGTTCTGGCGGTTGAAGCCGGCCAAGCCATCATCGACGTCGGCTACAAAATGGAAGGCCGCGTTGATCTGAAAGAATTCGCAAATCCCGGCGAAGCTCCTGAAATCGCTGTCGGTGACGAGGTTGAAGTTTACCTGCGTGCCGCAGAAAACGCCCGTGGCGAAGCCGTCATCTCACGCGAGATGGCCCGCCGTGAAGAGGCATGGGATCGTCTGGAAAAAGCATATGCCGACGACCAGCGCGTCGAAGGCGCAATCTTTGGCCGCGTCAAAGGTGGCTTCACCGTCGATCTGGGTGGCGCAGTTGCGTTCCTGCCCGGTTCGCAGGTTGACGTTCGCCCCGTGCGCGACGCTGGCCCGCTGATGGGTCTGAAGCAGCCGTTCCAGATTCTGAAAATGGACCGCCGCCGTGGCAACATCGTTGTTTCGCGCCGCGCCATCCTGGAAGAATCGCGTGCCGAACAACGCGCCGAAGTTATCGGCAACCTGTCCGAAGGTCAGACCGTCGAGGGTGTCGTCAAGAACATCACCGAATACGGTGCATTTGTTGACCTGGGCGGCGTTGACGGCCTGCTGCACGTCACCGACATGGCATGGCGCCGTGTGAACCATCCGTCCGAGATCCTGACGATCGGCGAAACCATCAAGGTTCAGGTCATCAAGATCAACAAAGAGACCCACCGCATCAGCCTGGGCATGAAGCAGCTGCAGGAAGATCCGTGGGATCTGGTTGCTGCCAAGTACCCGCTGGGCTCGGTCCATCAGGGTCGCGTCACCAACATCACTGACTACGGCGCTTTCGTCGAGCTGGAAGCCGGTGTCGAAGGTCTGGTGCACGTGTCCGAGATGTCCTGGACCAAGAAAAACGTCCACCCCGGCAAGATCGTTTCGACCAGCCAGGAAGTCGACGTCATGGTTCTGGAAATCGACGGTGCCAAGCGCCGCGTGTCTCTGGGCCTGAAACAGACCATGCGCAACCCGTGGGAAGTGTTTGCAGAAACACACCCCGAGGGCACCGAGGTCGAAGGCGAAGTCAAGAACATCACCGAATTCGGTCTGTTCATTGGCCTCGACGGCGACATCGACGGCATGGTTCACCTGTCCGACCTGTCGTGGGACGAACGTGGCGAAGATGCGATCCAGAACTACCGCAAGGGCGACGTCGTTCAGGCGGTTGTCTCGGAAGTGGACGTCGAGAAAGAGCGTATCTCGCTGTCGATCAAAGCCCTGGGCGGTGACAAGTTCGCCGAAGCCGTGGGCGGCGTGAAGCGTGGCTCGATCGTGACCGTTGAAGTGACCGCAATCGAAGATGGCGGCATCGAGGTCGAGTACGAAGGCATGAAGTCGTTCATCCGTCGTTCGGACCTGTCCCGTGACCGCGCCGAACAGCGCCCCGAGCGTTTCTCGGTCGGTGACAAGGTCGACGTCCGCGTCACCAATGTCGACAGCAAGACCCGCCGTCTGGGCCTGTCGATCAAGGCACGCGAAATCGCCGAAGAGAAAGAGGCCGTGGAACAGTACGGTTCCTCCGACTCGGGCGCATCGCTGGGCGACATTCTGGGTGCAGCGCTGAAGTCGGGCGACTAAACCCGGGCGCACCCAAGCCAAGATTTTCGGCCTCGCACGCAAGTGCGGGGCCGTTTTTGTTGCGAATCAATATGTTCCAAATACCCGGCTTAATCACGCTGTCGTTCGCGCATTAAGTGTGGAAATCCGGGATACAGGCAAAAATTCGCGTGAGATTGCCGTAAAATGAACCCTCGCGGCCCAGAACCTCCGTTCCCCCAATCCGGCTTTTTTCCTATACTGTCAGAACAGTAGACAAGTCACACCGGTCGCCTGGGAGGGTATCACGCATGATTCGTTCAGAACTGATTCAGAAAATCGCCGACGAAAATCCGCATCTCTATCAGCGCGATGTCGAGCGAATCGTGAATACCGTTTTTGAAGAAGTCACAGATGCCATGGCCCGTGGCGACCGGGTGGAACTGCGCGGGTTCGGGGCCTTTTCGGTGAAAAAGCGCGACGCCCGTGTTGGGCGCAATCCGCGCACCGGCGAGACCGTGCAGGTCGAAGAAAAATGTGTTCCGTTTTTCAAGACCGGTAAGTTGCTTAGGGACCGATTGAACGGTAAAGCCTGACGTCATGATGCGTTACATTCGATATGCTTTTCTGGCGGCCCTCGGGATCGTTCTTGTTTCAATCTCGCTGGCCAATCTGGAAGCGGTTGAGCTGAAGCTGATGCCGGACGCCCTGTCCGAGTTGCTGGGCTTTAACCTGAACACAACCCTGCCGCTGTTTCTGGTGGTTCTGGGCGGCGTTGTTGCCGGTTTGGTCATCGGCTTTCTTTGGGAATGGCTGCGCGAGCACAAGCATCGCCGCGACGCCACCGTCAACAAGGGCGAGGTTCGCAAGCTTGAGCGTGAGGTCAAGAAGCTCAAGAGAAAGCAGAACGAAGGTCAGGACGAAGTTCTCGCCATTCTGGACGAAGCCAGCTAAGGCACCAAAATGTCCGATGTAAGGTTCAAGATTTGCGGCCTGACCGCAGCAGAACATGTGCGCGCTGCTGCTGAGGCGGGGGCAGGTTATGTTGGTTTCGTATTCTTCCCGAAATCGCCCCGGCATCTGGAAATCGCAGCCGCATCGGAACTGGCGCATCTGGTGCCCGCAGGCATCGCCAAGGTGGCGCTGACCGTGAATGCCTCGGACGCGGAACTGGACCGCATCCTGTCCGTCGTCCCGCTGGACATGCTGCAGCTTCACGGCAAAGAAACCCCCGAGCGCGTGGCCGAGGTACGCGACAGGTTCGGTCTGCCGGTGATGAAGGCCATCGGCGTCGCCGAGGCCGAGGATCTGGCGGCCATCGATCTTTATTCGGAAGCCGCCGATCAGTTGCTGATCGACGCCAAACCGCCCCGCAATTCCGAATTGCCGGGTGGCAACGGGTTGGCCTTTGACTGGCGGCTGCTGGCCGGGCGGAAATACTGGCGCAAACCATGGATGCTGGCCGGTGGGCTTACGCCCGAGAACGTGGCCGAAGCTGTGCGCATGACCGGCGCGCAGCAAGTCGATGTCTCCTCGGGCGTGGAAAGCGCGCCGGGCGTCAAGGATGCCGCGCTGATCCGCGCATTTGCAGACGCGCTTCGGTGATCTGATCCGGCTTACTCAGCGTATCCCCGAAAAAGGGGATGGATCATGCTGGCGGCAATTGGCGGCGTTTCTCTGAAACACTGGTATTATGCGCCGGAATTTTTCTGGCGCGCCGGGCAGGCCTTGCGACAGGCCCGCGGCGATCCACTGTGCTTTCATGCCAGCGTCTTTCCGCATGAGGGCCTGTATTTCTCCCTGTCGGTTTGGCAGGACACCGAGGCGATGCTGACCTTTGCCCAATCCGGCCCGCACCGGCGCGTGGTGCAGGCCTCGTCGCGCTTGGCGCATATCAACCGGTTCTGCCACTTTTCCTGCGTTGGCATCCCGACCACGCAGCAGGCGCTGAATATGTGGAAGCTGCAAACTCAAGCTGCCGAGTGATGCGTTTTGCCATGGCAAATCCCCGCGCCACCTCCTATGAACGACGGGTACGACGATGGAGACACCCATGGCCAACGATCTTTTCAATTCCTTCATGTCCGGCCCCGACGAACAGGGCCGTTTCGGCATCTTCGGCGGACGGTTTGTCAGCGAAACGCTGATGCCGCTGATCCTGTCGCTGGAAGAGGAATATGAGAAGGCCAAGGATGATCCCACCTTCTGGGCCGAGATGGACGATCTGTGGGCGAACTACGTGGGCCGCCCCTCGCCTCTGTACTACGCTGAGCGCCTGACCGAACATCTGGGCGGGGCGAAGATTTACCTGAAACGCGATGAGCTGAACCACACCGGCGCGCATAAGATCAACAACGTGCTGGGTCAGATCATTCTGGCGCGGCGCATGGGCAAGACCCGGATCATTGCGGAAACCGGAGCCGGACAGCACGGCGTGGCCACCGCCACCGTCTGCGCCAAGTTCGGTCTGAAGTGTGTGGTCTACATGGGCGCGCATGACGTGCAGCGTCAGGCCCCGAACGTGTTCCGCATGCGGCTGCTGGGGGCTGAGGTGATCCCGGTGACCTCTGGCCGTGGCACCCTGAAAGACGCGATGAACGACGCGCTGCGCGATTGGGTGACCAATGTGCGCGACACGTTCTACTGCATTGGCACCGTGGCCGGCCCGCATCCGTATCCGGCGATGGTGCGCGACTTCCAGTCGATCATCGGCAAGGAAGCCAAAGAGCAGATGATGAAGGCCGAGGGCCGTTTGCCCGACACAATCATCGCCGCCATCGGCGGTGGCTCGAACGCGATGGGCCTGTTCTACCCGTTCCTCGACGACAAATCCGTCAACATCATCGGTGTCGAGGCCGGTGGCAAGGGCGTGAACGAAAAGATGGAGCATTGCGCCTCGCTGACCGGTGGCCGTCCGGGTGTGCTGCATGGCAACCGGACCTATCTGCTTCAGGATGATGACGGGCAAATTCTCGAAGGCTATTCGATTTCCGCCGGGCTGGATTATCCGGGCATTGGTCCCGAGCATTCCTGGCTGAACGACGTTGGTCGCGCCCAATATGTCTCAATCACTGACAAAGAGGCGCTAGAGGCGTTCCAGCTCTGCTGCGCCACCGAAGGCATCATCCCGGCGCTGGAACCCTGCCACGCACTGGCACATGTCATGAAAATCGCGCCGGACCTTCCGAAGGATCACCTGATCTGCATGAACATGTGCGGGCGGGGCGACAAGGATGTGCAGACGGTTGCAAAGTACCTGAACTTTGACATGTCCGATACCGAAGGTCGTGAGATCGACTGACGCGGGTCAACGGTTCTCAGGACTTACTACACTGCAGGCGGCAACCCGAGGAATCGGGTGCCGTCTTTTTACGTGTCAGGGCTCGGTTTCCGCTTGCTGCTTAGTCACGACTTTTTCTGCAAACTGTTGCTGGAATGTATGCAATCGCCGTCGAAACGTGGAGTTTCGAACAGCACAAACAGCCTTCCTTCAGAGGCCTGTCTGCACCCGTTTTGGCCCTCTGACCCATAAAAACTTGGCGGTATCGCGCTGGCCTGCACCTGTCTGGCCATCGCCGGTACTGCTGGGTCTGATCCACACCCTTTGGTTGAATCGCGCCCCCTTCTATACAGCGCTTTTGAATTTTATTAACGTTCCGTTAACCGGCTGTTCTCACCAGCCGGATTTGGGGAGTTTCCATTTTTGTGGAACGTTAACTTTTGCCGTTTGGGACCTTGTAGCCCGAGCGCCCCGGTGTGTCGCATCTGATCGGTGCAGTAGGAGGTATGAATGTTCTGGTCCGTCATCCGCAGGTTTCTGTACCTGATCTGTGTGGTTGCTGCTGGTCTGATCGGCAGCGGCAAAGAGGCTTCGGCCCTCGATGGCTTTATCCCCTTCACACCTATTTCGACGCCAGGTGGCGGACCTGCGGCGGTCAGCAACAACGCTGGCATCTCGACCGCGTTCATTTCCTTGGGTGCCCCCGGTGCGTTCCCGGGCGGGTCGTTCTATTTCAACAATGCGAGCACGCCGGGTGCTGCGATCACACCGGCGGTTCTGACCAGCCTTGGCTATCTGGATCCGACGATCATCAGCCAGAACGGGGCGGATTCGACCTATGCGGCGGACGATTACCTCGGGATTGTGTTCACCGCACGTGAAACCGTCGGCGGCCCGCTGTTCCAGTACGAATTCGCGCTGTCCGGGGTCACAAGTACGCAGTTCATCAACACCCGGGTCATCGTGGACAACACACAGCCCACGGCAACAATCGGGCCGCTCACCCCGACCGGAAGCGGGACATTCGAGGCGACGATCACCTTGAGCGAGCCAAGCACGGATTTCACTGCAAGCGATCTTTCGGTCACCAATGCCACCGCCATCCTGACCGGATCGGGTACGAACTATGTGGCGACGCTGACGCCGCAGAATAACGGCACCCTCGAACTCTTTGTCCCGGCGGGTGTTTTTACCGACGCCACTGGCAACACGAACCTCGCGTCCAACACGGTCAGCACGGTGCAGGCGGTAGTGAACACGCAGCAACTGATCCAGGCTTTTCAGAACGCCCGCGCGAACAGCCTTGTGACCAACCAGCCCGAACTGACCCGGTTCCTGCAGAACTCAGGCTCCGGTGCGTTTGACTCCACAGTGACGCAAGGCGCCGGGTATCTGAACTTTGCCAGCGATCCTTCATTCCCGGTGTGGTTCAACCTGACGGGCAACTGGAGCTCGCAGGACGATTTCGATACCTCTTATGCGCTTGCGGTTCTGGGCGCACATCGGCGGATCAATCAGAACCTGATGATCGGCGCTATGCTGCAGGTCGACTATGCCGAAACCGACAACGGCGCATCCAGCGTGGATGGAACGGGTTGGCTGGTCGGGCCTTACGTGGTGGCGAAACTTCCCAGCCAGCCGGTGTTCTTCGAAGGCCGCGTGCTCTATGGGCAAGCGGACAACGATATTTCACCCTTTGGCACGTATGAAGACAGTTTCGACAGCGACCGCTGGCTGGTTCAGTCGCGCGTGACCGGCGAACTGCAACGGGGCGATCTGACGCTGATGCCGCTGCTCGATGTCAGCTACGCCAGCGATGATCAGGAGGCTTACACGGATAGCCTCGGGAACCTGATCCCGCAGCAGGATTTCAGCCTGACCACCGCAAGGCTCGGCATGGATTTCAGCCATCCGATTGCAGTGAAGCGGGGGCAGATGCAGCTGACCGGCGGTCTCTCGGGGATCTGGAGCAGCACCTCGGGCACAGGCACTGCTCCGGGCGTCACCCCAATCGGAAATACCGCCCGTGGACGCGTCGATCTGGGCTTTGACTACCGGCTGGAAAACACCAGTTCGCTTGCGGCTGATCTGTTCTACGACGGCATCGGCGAAAGCGGGTTCGAAAGCTATTCGGTCAGCCTGACCTGGCAGATGGCCTTCTGATCGGCGTGGGCTCAGCCCTCGGCCGCGTGCTGTCGTAACAGCTTTAGCGGAACGATTTCCAGCGCCCGTTGATGCGTGGCCTCCAGATGCACCTGTGGGGCGCAGCCTTCGTCATGCGCCTGAAGGAACCGCGCGGCACACAAGCACCAACTGTCACCGGGTTTCAGGCCGGGAAAGTCGAACTCGGGGCGCGGGGTGCTCAGGTCATTGCCGACATATTTCGAGAACGCCAGAAACTCGGCTGTCATGACCGCGCAGACGGTGTGGCTGCCCTGATCTTCGGGGCAGGTGTTGCAAGCCCCATCCCGAAAGAACCCGGTCAGCGGATCGCGCGAGCAGGGGGCCAGAACGCCGCCCAGAACGTTTATGCTGTCTTGCTTTTGCATAAGGGCACTTTACAGGCTTTGTGCGATCTTGCGGAACATTTCGATGTTCAGGTCATTGATGCCCGGGTCGCGAAACTTGCGGTCCGCGCCGGTCGTCACGATCAAAACGCCGCGCGGCTGATCGAAATACATGTATTGGCCGTACACGCCCCGCGCAAGAAACTCACCCTCATGCGCGCCGAGGGGAATCCACCACTGATAGCCATAGCCGATCTTGCCCTGAGCGGTCGGGGCGCTGGGTTGCGTGGATTCGTGAATCCATTCCGCTGGGACCATTTGTTGCCCGTTATGCACCCCATTTTGCAGGATCATCTGACCAAATCTGGCAAAATCCCGCGTGGTGAAATTCAGCCCCCCCAACACAAAGGCAACACCAGCCCCGTCGGTGATGTAGTATCCATCGCGCTCCAGACCCAAAGGCTGCACAATCTTTTCGGTCATCAATTCGGATACACTGCGTCCGGTTGCGCCGCGTATCACCATGCCGATCACATGGGTGTCGATCGAGACGTACTGCCAAGTCTCTCCGGGCGTCGCGAAACTGTCCTGCAGTGATGCCGAGAAATCGTCCAACTCGCCCCCCAGCGCGACCACCCGGCCCATCCGGTTGATGTCGGATTTGGGGTCATGATAGTCCTCGTCGAAGACAACGCCGCTGGCCATGTTCAGAACATTGCGGATTGTGGCGCCCTCGTAGGCGCTGCCGGTCAGTTTAGGCGCATATTTGACGACCGGGTCGTCCAATGACTCGATTGCGCCTTCCTCCATCAGAATGCCGAAAAGGGCCGACAGATAGCTTTTGGCGACGGACCATGAAATCCGCCGGTCATCGGGGCTGGTGCCGAGGTAGTATTCCTCGAACCGAATCTCGCCGTCCTGCAGTACGAGCAGAGAGGTGACCGCCCTTTCGTCAATCCACAGGTCAGTGCGGTCCGGTAGTTCAAAGCCCGGTCCGTAGGGCAGTTCCCAGGTTGGGCCATCCCCGCGCGGCAGGGTGACGGTCAGGAAGGCGTCATCCATATGCGAGAAATTCTGGACGATTTTGTCGGGCGCAAACAGCGAGTTCACGGCCATCAGCCGCTGAATCTCCTCGCGTTTCCAGACGCCGACCACGACCGCCGCCAGGACCAGCGCCAGAACGATGCGCAGCAGCCACTTGAACACTGTTCTCATGCTTTACCTCTCTCAAGCAGAGATTGGCGCGCGTGCCCGCGAACCGCAATCGCAACGTTGCGGAAGTGTGGGATAAACCTATTTGAACTTGTCCAGAAGCTTCTGCATGGCCGATCTGTTGTCGGGGGCTGCTTCTTCCTTGGGGGCCGGGCCCCGCGTATCCGGCTTCGCGGGCGTCTTGGACGATCTCGGCGGGGCGGTGCGCAGGGCGACCGCGTTCATGAATTTACCGCCATCCCCGTCGGCCAGATACGCGGCTCCGTCCGAAACGCCGTGCAGCACATCCTCCAGCCAATCCGCATCGGCCTTGGCAAAATCGCTTAGCACATAGGGCGAGACCATTTCCTTGCGCCCCGGATGCCCGATCCCCAGCCGGACGCGATCATAGGCCGCGCTGATGTGCTCGTGGATCGACCGCAGCCCGTTATGGCCGGCATGGCCGCCCCCCGCCTTAACGCGCACTTTGCCGGGTGCGAGGTCCAACTCGTCGTGAAATACGGTAACGTCGGTGGAGTCCAGCTTGTAAAAGCGCATCGCCTCGCCCACGGACTGGCCGGATCGGTTCATGAAGGTCTGCGGCTTGATCAACAGGACCTTTTCACCGCCCAGACGACCCTCGGCAATCTCGGCCTGAAACTTGGATTTCCACGGGCCAAACCCGTGATCTTCGGCAATCCGGTCCAAGGCCATGAAACCGATATTGTGCCGGTTGCGGGCGTATTTTGATCCGGGATTTCCCAATCCGACAAACAGTTTCATCGTTCAGCCTTTGCGTCGCGTCGCGCCGTGATTGCACGGTTTCGCCAGAAAACTCCACCCCGAAGGCGGGAAAAGAAAAACGGGGCCCCGTTGGAGCCCCGTTTCAAAACCCGGATGTTGTCCGAATTTATTCTTCAGCTTCGTCCTGACCGATGACTTCAACTTCATCGGCAGCGACTTCACCCTCTTCACCGTCTTCATCGTCACTGGACGCCAGGCCGGTGGGGGCCGAAACGTTGGCGATCACGAAGTCACGATCAATGGTCGGCTTGGTGCCGCCGGGTAGGTCAACCGACGAGATGGTGACAACGTCGTTGATTTCCATGCCGGTCAGATCGACGGTGATCTTCTCGGGGATATCGCCGGCGGTGCAGACCAGTTCGACCTCGGGGCGGACAACGGTCAAAACGCCGCCCTTCTTGATGCCGGGGGCTGCTTCTTCGTTGATGAACTCAACAGGAATGAACAGCGCGATCTTGGTGGTCCGGCGCAGACGCATCAGGTCCAGATGGGTCGGCAGGTCTTTGACGACATCACGCTGAACGTCGCGGCAGATGACGCGAACGTCTTCGTGGCCGTCGACCTTCAGGTTCCAGAGGGTCGACTTGAAGCGACCGGCTTTCAGACGCTTGAACAGAACGTTGAATGGGATCTGGATCGGCAGCGGGTCTTTGTCGCCACCAAACACAATGCCCGGAACCATGCCATCGCGGCGTGCCTGACGAGCGGCGCCCTTGCCTGTCCCCGTCCGTTCCAGAGCTACGAGATCAGGAATCTCTCCAGCCATGATAATTCTCCAAAGTTAGGGCGGGCATCCTCCAAGGCTGTATGCCCGCGTGAAGCCGCGTCCTTAGCTTGTTTCATTGGGTTTGGAAAGGGCTTTTTGGCGGGGCGGGAATTTTGCGAGGCTCTGCCTCGCGCTCCGGGATATTTAGAGCCAGATGAATAAAGGATCCCCTGCTTCATCTGGCCGAAAATATCCCGGGGGAGTCGCCCGAAGGGCGGCGGGGGCAAAGCCCCCAATGCGACCGGTCAGTTCTGCCAGCGACCGCCGAAGTCTTCGGGCACCAGCAGGTTATGGCGCCCCAGATCGCTGACCGAGCGTTCGCCGCACAGGGCCATCGTGGTATCCAACTCTTTCTGAATCACCTCCAGCGCCGTTGTCACGCCCTTCTGGCCCATCGCACCCAGACCGTAGACAAAGGCGCGCCCGATATAGGTGCCCTTGGCCCCCAACGCCAAAGCTTTGAGAACGTCCTGACCCGAACGAATTCCGCTGTCCAAATGCACTTCGATATCGCCACCGACCGCATCCATAATTTCCGGCAGCATGCGAATCGAGCTGAGCGCCCCGTCCAGTTGCCGTCCGCCGTGGTTTGACACAACGATGGCGTCCGCGCCGAGCTTTACGGCCATTTTGGCGTCCTCGGCGTCAAGAATACCCTTCAGGATTACATTGCCGCCCCATTCCTCCATCAGCTTTTCGACTTTGTTCCAGTCGAGGCTGGGATCGAATTGTTCGGCCGTCCAGGCGCCCAGAGAGGACGCGTCCGAAATGCTATCGACATGGCCAACAATGTTTCCGAATTCCCGCCGTTGGGCCCGCAGCATCTCGATACCCCAGGCCCATTTGGTCATCAGGTTGGCGATGGTTTTGGGCGTTAGCTTGGGTGGGGCGGATAGGCCGTTTTTCAAGTCCTTGTGGCGTTGGCCCAGGATTTGCAGGTCCAGCGTGATCACAAGGGCCGAGCATTTCGCGTCCTTGGCACGCTGGATCAGGCGGCTGACATAGTCCGCATCCTTCATGGTGTAGAGTTGAAACCAGAAGGGTTTGTCGGTGTGTTCTGCGACATCCTCGATCGAGTTGATCGACATGGTGGACAGCGTAAACGGCACGCCAAAGTCCTCAGCCGCCTTCGCGGCCTTCATCTCACCATCCGCGTGCTGCATGCCAGTCAGGCCGACCGGGGCAAGCGCCACAGGCATTGAGACCTCTTCGCCGATCATCTGCGATGCGGTGGACCGCCCGGACATATCGACGGCGACGCGCTGGCGCAGGCGGATTTTTTCGAAATCCGAGCTGTTTTCGCGGAACGTCTGTTCGGTCCAACTGCCGCTTTCCGCGTAGTCATAGAACATCCGCGGCACGCGGCGTTCATATATCTGTCGGAGGTCCTCGATCGTGGTGATGACGGGCATTGTCAGCCTCCGCAGTTCAGGCCGAATGTGCCCCGTCGGCCAGGGTTTTTACGAAATCCAGAACCTCGGTCACAGGCTTGCCTGCGCCGATCTGGCTGACGATGGCCGAGCCCACGACTGACCCGTCCGCGACGCTGGCGATGGCGCGCGATTTCTCGGGCGTGTTGATGCCAAACCCCACGATGACCGGCAGGTCGGTCTTGGCTTTGATCCGCGCGACCTCGGGACCGACATTCGTGGCCTGCGCCTCGGCGGCTCCGGTGATGCCGGTGATCGAAACGTAATACACAAAGCCCGAGGTGTTCTGCAGCACGCGCGGCAGGCGGTTGTCATCTGTGGTTGGGGTGGCAAGGCGGATGAAGTTCAGACCAGCGGCCTGAGCGGGCAGGCAGAGTTCCGCGTCTTCCTCGGGCGGCAGGTCCACCACGATCAGCCCGTCGATGCCAGCGGCCTTGGCGTCTTCGAGAAACCGATCAACCCCTCGGCTGTAGATCGGGTTGTAATAGCCCATCAGAACAATCGGCGTGGTGTCGTCGGTCTGACGAAAGGCGCGGGCCAGATCAAGGGTGCGCTGCAGGGTCATGCCCCCGTTTAGCGCCCGTTGCCCGGCGGCCTGAATGGTGGGGCCATCGGCCATCGGATCGGTGAAGGGCAGGCCCAGTTCGATCACATCCACGCCCGCGCCGGGCAGACCTTGGACAACCTCAAGCGAGGTTTCATAGTCGGGATCTCCGGCCATGACATAGGCAACGAAAGCCTTTTTGCCCTCGGCTTTCAGGGCTGCGAATTTGGCGTCGATACGGGTCATCGGATGTCCTTGCAGTCAGGTTTGAACCTGATGTGCAGAAACTTTGACCGGAAATCAATCCCGCAGGGTCAGATTGCCTCAGAACCCGTAGTGATAGCGCAGGAACAACGCGTTCGCACCGGGGTTGAAGCTTTCTGTGCTGGCGTTAGAGACGTGGGTGACGGCCAGCGAGACGCTGTTGCCGCCGTTCAACGTATAGCCGACACCTAGAAGACTGCGTATCTGGAAATTGCCGCCCAGATCGTTGTCGTCATTCGAGGCGTTGTAGTATCCCGGCATAACGCTGACCTCGGCGAACCAGCGGTCCGAGAAGGAATAGATGCCGATCAAACCCGCGCCGATATGGGCGTCACCATCGGTATCCACTGTCAGCGCCGTGCCCCAGGTCGCATTGAAACGGTTTGCCTCGTAGAAGGGGCGGTGCTGGTACTCCAGCGAGAATACGGCTTGGTCGTCGCCATTGCTGTTGGAAAAATCCGCATAGCCCGCGCCAAATATGACGGACTGAGCCTGAGCGGATGTTGCGGCGAGGAAAAGAGCGACGGAAACGAATAGTGATTTCATTGGACTTCTTTGTCTTTACTTAAGCGGCACTTGTCACTTGGTAAGCATTGGGCAGCAAATACAACTCACGCAAGTGCAAATGTCATAACGGAACCGTGAAGTTGCAATTGCGACTCGGGCATTTTTGCGGGCCGGGTTGCGCATTTTCCCCGACCTGCATAGAAGACGCCGTCGTATCGCTTCAGGAGGCCGCAATGGGCTTTAAAATGGGAATCGTGGGTCTGCCGAATGTGGGCAAGTCGACCCTGTTCAATGCGCTGACCAAAACTGCGGCCGCACAGGCGGCGAATTTCCCGTTCTGCACCATCGAACCGAATGTGGGCGATGTGGCTGTTCCTGACGACCGGCTGGACAAGCTGGCGGCGATTGCAGCGTCTAAGCAGATTATCCCGACGCGCATGACCTTTGTGGATATCGCCGGTCTGGTGAAGGGAGCCTCTAAGGGCGAAGGCCTGGGCAACCAGTTTCTGGCCAACATTCGTGAAACCGACGCGATTGCCCATGTGCTGCGCTGTTTCGAAGACGGTGATGTGACACATGTAGATGGCCGCGTTGATCCGGTGGCCGATGCTGATACGATTGAAACCGAGCTGATGCTGGCCGATCTGGAAAGCATCGAAAAGCGCCGCGCCAATCTGGTGCGCAAGCTCAAGGGCAACGACAAAGAGGCCGCGCAGCAGGATCGTCTGCTGGCCGAGGCGCAGGCGATGCTGGAAAGCGGCAAGCCCGCGCGTCTGGTCGAGGTTTCGGACGAAGACGCCAAGGCCTGGAAGATGCTGCAACTGTTGACCACCAAACCGGTGCTCTATGTCTGCAATGTGGCCGAGGAAGAAGCCGCAGATGGCAACGAATATTCCGCCAAGGTCGCCGAAATGGCCGCCGCGCAGGGCAATTCCCACGTCATCATCAGCGCCAAGATCGAAGAAGAGATCAGCCTGCTGGAAGAGGATGAAGCGCAGATGTTCCTCGAAGAGATGGGTCTGGAAGAACCCGGACTAGATCGCCTGATCCGCGCGGGTTACGACCTGCTCAAACTGGAAACCTATTTCACCGTCGGCCCGAAAGAGGCCCGCGCCTGGACCATCCGCACCGGCACCGCCGCACCGCAAGCCGCCGGTGTGATCCACGGCGATTTCGAAAAGGGTTTCATCCGCGCCGAAACCATCGCCTATGACGACTATATCGCCGCGAATGGTGAACAGGGCGCGAAAGAGGCGGGCAAGATGCGGGCTGAGGGCAAGGGCTACATCGTCAAGGATGGCGATGTGATGCATTTCCTATTTAATACGTAAGTCGGCAAACTGTTTCTGGGGATTGCGGCCGGTTTCTTTCACTACTTTTAGGGAGTCAGCACACTGCGCGTTCACCTTGAACGGTACACCTGCTTAGCTTTTTGTACGCATCTTCAATGCGTCTTCTGTCGTCAGCACGTTCCCCGCATATCCCCAAGACCCACTGCCAACCTCCAGAATTCGGACAGAGGTTCCTGCTTTGATCGTTGGGCCGGCGACGTCGCCGAAAGCTTCAGTGACGTTCTGAATGATTCTTCCTTTCTCCTCTTTGGAAAACACCCCTTCCAGCACCTGAATCTCTATTGAAGGCATCGCAATCTCCACGCTCTATCTTTTGACAAAAGTCTATCGGCAATTGAGGTCCGTTGTATCAGGATGACACACATGCCCTGTTTTGCGTTAGTCTTTTGCCAAAGTGAAAAGAGCGTCGACACGACAGCCCGAAGGTCGTCCCACGCCAACTGGAGAGTTAAATACCCTCAAACTCACCAGTAAACTCTTCGAGCGATAGAACAGGAACGACGGTGTTGACATTCAGGTCGGTCCAATCGTGCAGGAGTTTCCCTAAAGCTGCTGCACTTTCAGCTTCAACGATCGTCCAACCTTCCAGTTGACTAACTGCAAACCAAATACCAAGAATCTTGGTCCCGGGAACATCTACAGCCCCTTCTTTTTTCTTAAGGCGCTTGTAATTGGCATCTCGGTTTTCTGGGTTTACGTTCACATGGACCATGAACTGCATTTGGATCTCCTAGAATCTAAATCTAATTTCGCAATATTGCGCGTATGTTACGCGGTTTTCGCGTATTGACAAAAAACCTAGAACCCGCGACTGCGCCTAGCTAAACGGCCATTCAATTCTTCCGCTTCGGACCATACAAATCCCGCTCGGGCATAGAATGGGACAGTGCGCGCCGATCGAAAGGTGCACAATTCGCGGACATAAAAAAGCGGCTAGCCTGGCTGTCGACCGCGGCGTAAGAAAATTCTGATGATCGAAATCCGCGACCTCCAACTGCTCAGCGCCCTGGCGCGGCATCGCCATTTTGCTAAGGCGGCCGAAGAATGCGGTATCTCACAGCCTGCCTTTTCCATGCGTATCCGCAACCTTGAGGATCGGTTAGGGGTGTCCATCGTCCGCCGCGCCAATCGGTTTCAGGGCCTGACCGAAGAGGGCGAGATGATTGTCTTGCGGGCGCGGCGTATCCTTGATGACACAAAGGCGCTGGAGCAGCAGGTTCTTGCCTCGAAGGGTGAGATCACCGGAACCCTGATCCTCGGCGTGATCCCGACGGCGATTGCCTTCACCGGGCGGTTAATCAAGCGTTTACAACAGGCGCATCCGCGCATTCTGTCGCGGATTGAGACCATGTCGGCCACCGCCATTCAACACCGGCTGGACGAAGGCAGCCTGGATGCGGGCATCACATATGGCGACAGCATCGGCACCGATCTGCGGCATGTTCAGCCGTTGTATGAAGAAACCTATGTCCTGCTGATCCCGTCCCATATGACCGAGGAAACCGGCCCGATCCCTTGGGCGCAGGTTGCCGAATTCCCGATCAGCCTGCTTGAGCCGCAGATGCAGAACCGGCGTATCCTGGACCGGATATTCGCCGAACAGGGCCTGCACCCGCATGTGGTGGCCGAAACCAGCGGCTTTACCGCCTCGATGGTCATGGCGCGCGAGGGGTTGGCCGCGACCGTTGTGCCTCGCGTTCTGGTCCGTGCGCTGGGCGATCTGAAAGGGACGAAGGTGCTGCCCTTGATCGATCCTGTTGTCAGCAAACCCATCTGTCTGGCCACGCTGACCCGGGACCCCGAGTTGCCAACGGTCGAGGCCCTGCGCGCCGTGGTGACGTCTTTGCGGTGATAAACTGTCGTTATCGTGCGATTGAAATATGCGATTTGACGATATGCTAGTCTGATGAGAGACCGAGCCTCAATCGGAGGGCATCATGGCACCATTAGACACCAAGCCATCAGGCGCACCCAAGGGCGTCTGGAAGTCAGGTAAAGGCAAGGGGCGGCACACGCCCAAAGGCCGTCAGTTCACGGATGAGGCGCAGGCTGAAATCGCACGTCTGCTGGGCGATCGCCCGCGCCGCCGTGACCTCCTGATCGAATTCCTGCATTTGGTTCAGGACGAACACGGCCATATCAGCGCCGATCACATTGCGGCTCTGGCCGTCGAGATGCGGATCGGGCAGGCCGAGATTTACGAAACGGCCACCTTCTACGCCCATTTCGATGTGGTGAAAGAAGGCGAGACGCCTCCGCCCGCGCTGACCATCCGGGTCTGTGATTCCCTGTCCTGCGAGATGGCGGGTGCCCAACAGTTGCAGAAAGCGCTGGAAGACGGTTTGGACCCGTCCGAGGTCCGCGTGGTGCGCGCGCCCTGCATGGGCCGCTGCGACACAGCTCCGGTGCTGGAGATCGGTCACAACCATATCGACCACGCGACCCCCGAAAAGGTGCAGGCCGCCATTGCCGCCGATGACACCCATGCCCATCTGCCCGACTATGAAACTTTCGCGGCCTATGAGGCTGAAGGTGGCTACGCCAAGCTGAAAGAGTTGCGCGACGGTGGAGATTGGGAGAAGGTTCAGGAAGACGTCCTGTCCTCGGGCCTGCGCGGTCTGGGCGGCGCTGGCTTCCCGTCCGGCAAGAAATGGGGCTTTGTTCGCATGAACGAAGGCCCGCGCTATCTGGCCGTGAACGGGGACGAAGGCGAACCCGGAACGTTCAAAGACCGTTACTATCTGGAACGCACGCCGCATGTTTTCCTCGAAGGGATGCTGATCGCAGCTTGGGCGGTCGAGGCCGAGACTTGCTTTATCTACATGCGCGACGAATACCCGGCGGTGCTTGAAATCCTGCGCCGTGAGATTGCCGCACTGGAAGAGGCCGGGATTGTCGAAGAAGGGTACATCGACCTGCGCCGGGGTGCTGGCGCTTACATCTGCGGTGAAGAGTCCGCGATGATCGAATCGATTGAGGGCAAAAAGGGCCTGCCGCGTCACCGTCCTCCGTTCGTGGCGCAGGTCGGGGTCTTTAAACGCCCGACGCTCGTGCACAATGTCGAGACTCTGTATTGGGTGACCAAAGTGTGTCGTGAGGGTCCAGAGTGCCTCAATAGCACCGAAAAGAATGGCCGCAAGGGCCTGCGCAGCTATTCGGTCTCGGGCCGGGTGGCGAAGCCGGGCGTCTATCTGCTGCCTGCAGGCTCGACCATTCTGGACGTAATCGAGGCCGCCGGAGGCATGACCGAAGGGCAGACCTTCAAGGCCTATCAGCCGGGTGGTCCGTCCTCGGGCCTGCTGCCGGCGTCTATGGACGATATCCCGCTGGATTTCGACACGCTGCAACCGCATGGCACCTTTATCGGGTCGGCCGCCGTGGTTGTCCTGTCCGATCAGGATACCGCCCGCGATGCGGCGCTGAACATGCTGCGGTTCTTCGAGGATGAAAGCTGTGGCCAATGCACCCCCTGCCGGGCAGGCTGCGAAAAGGCGGTCAAGCTGATGCAGGCTGACAAATGGGACACCGATCTGTTGGAAGACCTTTGTCAGGTGATGGGCGACGCCTCGATCTGCGGTCTGGGGCAGGCGGCCCCGAACCCGATCCGCCTGGTCATGAAACATTTCGCCGACGAAATCTGAGGGGACACAGAGCCATGCTTGACGCAAGCCCAAACAAGACCGTCACCTTCAACCTGAACGGCGAAGATGTCACCGTGCCCGAGGGCTGGACCATCTGGGAAGCCGCCAAGGGTCAGGGATTCACAATTCCGCACCTGTGCCACAAGCCGCAACCGGGCTACAAACCCGACGGCAACTGCCGCGCCTGTATGGTTGAGGTCGAGGGCGAGCGCACTCTGGTCGCCTCGTGCATCCGTCCGGCGGTGGACGGGATGGTGGTCAAGACCGACACCGAACGTGCCGAGAAATCGCGTGCGCTGGTCATGGAACTGCTGCTGGCCGATCAGCCCGAGCAGGCGCATGACACCTCGAGCCATTTCTGGGACATGGCCAAGCTGAATGACCTCAGCGACAGCCGCTTTCCGGCGAAAGAGCCCGAGAAGATTCCGCTGCTGGATGACAGCCACGTGGCGATGCGCGTCAATCTGGACGCCTGTATCAACTGCAATCTCTGCGTGCGCGCCTGCCGCGACGTGCAGGTGAATGACGTGATCGGCATGGCTGGCCGTGGCCACACTGCGCAGGTGGTATTTGACCAGAACGACCCGATGGGTGAATCGACTTGTGTGGCCTGCGGAGAATGCGTTCAGGCCTGCCCGACCGGGGCGCTGATGCCAGCAACGGTGCTGGATGATCAGCAGCGCGGCGACAGCAAGGATTACGACAGCGAGACCGAAAGCGTCTGCCCGTTCTGCGGCGTGGGCTGCAAGGTTTCGCTGAAGGTCAAGGACGGCAAGGTCAAATATGTCGAGGGCATCAATGGCCCCGCCAACGAAGGCCGTCTTTGCGTCAAGGGCCGGTTCGGGTTCGACTATATCCACCACCCGCACCGTCTGACCAAGCCGCTGATCCGGCGGGACGACGCGCCCGCCAAGGGTCTGAATGTCGATCCCGCGAACCTGTCGACCCATTTCCGCGAGGCGACTTGGGATGAGGCGATGGATCTGGCCGCCACCCGGCTGAAGACCCTGCGCGACGAAGATCCGCGCAGCGTGGCGGGGTTCGGTTCGGCCAAATGCACCAACGAAGAGGCCTATCTGTTCCAGAAGTTCATCCGTCAGGGCTTTGGCCACAACAATGTCGATCACTGCACACGTCTGTGTCACGCCTCATCAGTGGCAGCGTTGATCGAGAACGTGGGTTCGGGCGCGGTGACGGCGGCGTTCAACGATATCAAGGATGCGGATGTGGCGATCATCATCGGGGCCAACCCGATCGAAAACCACCCCGTTGCGGCGACCTATTTCAAACAATTCGCCAAGCGCGGCGGCAAGCTGATCGTGATGGACCCGCGCGGCGTCGGGATGCGCAAATTCGCCGATGAGATGCTGCAGTTCCGTCCCGGTGCCGATGTCTCGATGCTGAACGCGATCATGAATGTGATCGTCGAAGAAGAGCTTTATGATAGCCAATACATCCACCGCTGGACCGAGAACTGGGAGGCCGAGAAAGAGCATCTGCGCCAGTTCACGCCCGAAGCGATGGCCCCGATCTGCGGTATCGAACCCGATCAGCTGCGCCGTGTGGCGCGCACCTTTGCGCAAGCCAAGGCTGGTCTGATCTTCTGGGGCATGGGCGTCAGCCAGCATATCCACGGTACGGATAATTCGCGCTGCCTGATCTCGCTGGCTCTGATGACCGGCAATGTCGGCAAACCCGGCGCGGGTCTGCACCCGCTGCGGGGGCAGAACAACGTTCAGGGGGCCTCGGATGCGGGGCTGATCCCGATGTTCCTGCCGGACTATAAGACAGTCACCGATGACAGCATTCGCGCGCAGTTCACGAATGTCTGGGGGTCCGAGGATTTCTCGAACGAGAAAGGTTTGACCGTCACCGAGATCATCGACCAGATTTATGCGCGCAACATCAAGGGTATGTACATTCTGGGTGAAAACCCGGCCATGTCCGATCCGGATGTGAACCATGCCCGCGATGCGCTGGCCAAGCTGGACCTGATGATCGTGCAGGATATCTTCCTGACCGAAACGGCGAACTATGCCGACATCATCCTGCCGGCCTCGGCGCTTTACGAAAAGAACGGCACGGTGTCGAACACCAACCGTCAGGTGCAGCGGGTCCGCCCCGCCGTGACCCCTCCGGGTGAGGCGCGCGAGGATTGGGCGATCACGGTCGAACTGGCGCAACGTATCGGTCTGAGCTGGGATTACACTGATGTGTCTCAGGTCTTTGCCGAGATGAAGCTGACCATGGAGTCGCTCGACAACATCACGTGGGAACGTCTGGAAAACGAAACCATCACCTATCCGTCGCTCAGCGAGACCGATCCGGGCCAGTCCATCGTGTTCGGCGACGGTTTCCCGCGCGCCGATGGCAAGGCCCGCTTCACCCCGGCCAGCGTCATCCCGCCGGATGAAGCGCCGGACGACGAATATCCGATGATCGCGACGACTGGGCGGCAACTGGAACACTGGCACACCGGGTCAATGACCCGTCGCGCCAAGGTTCTGGACGCGGTCGAACCCGAGGCGAACTGTTCGATGAACCCCCGCACGCTAAAGCTGATGGACATTGAACCGGGCGAGACCATCCGCCTGACCACCCGGCGCGGATCTATCGAGATCATGGTGCGCGCCGACCGGGCTATTGCCGAGGACATGGTGTTCATCCCCTTCGCCTATGTCGAGGCGGCGGCGAATATCCTGACCAACTCGGCGATCGACCCCTATGGAAAAATCCCCGAGTTCAAGTTCTCGGCCATCCGCGTTGAAAAATTCGAAGACGCCATCGCGGCGGAATAAACCACCACCACTCACCAAGCTGAGACAGGCGGCCCTGACGGGGTCGCCTGTTTCGTATCTTGACAGCACAATGTGCGCGGCCAACCCTGTGGCGGCAATCAGCCCAGGGGGAATGCATGCCGCGCCGTTTTGTCGATCTGTCCGTTCCGCTGGAAACCGGCATCGTATCGGACCCGCCGATCATGGTGCCCGAGATCGAGTATATGACCCACGACCAGACCGCCGAACAGGTCATGGCCTTCTTTCCCGGGTTGCAGAAACAGGACCTGCCGGGCGGTGAAGGCTGGGCCATCGAACGCCTGCACATTGCCACCCATAACGGCACCCATCTGGATGCGCCGTATCACCACCACTCGACCATGAACAAAGGCGAGCGGGCCATAACCATTGATGAGGTGCCGCTGGAGTGGTGCATGAACCCCGGCGTGAAGCTGGATTTCCGGCATTTCGAGGATGGTTATGTCGCCACCGCCGCCGATGTCGAAGCCGAACTGAAGCGCATTGGGCACGATCTGCAGCCACTTGATATCGTCGTCGTCAACACCGCCGCCGGAACCCATTACGGCAAACCCGATTACCTTATGAAAGGCTGCGGCATCGGTCGCGAGGCGACGCTGTACCTGACCGAACGCGGGGTGCGCGTGACCGGCACCGATGCCTGGAGTTGGGATGCCCCCTTTCCTCTGACGGCGCAGGCCTATGCCGCAACTCAAGACCCCTCGATCATCTGGGAGGGGCACCGGGCCTCGATGGATATCGGCTATTGCCACATCGAGAAGCTGACCAATCTGGAAGCCCTGCCGCCGACGGGTTTCGAAATCTCGTGCTTTCCGTTCAAGATCAAAGGCGCGTCCGCCGGGTTTGTCCGGGCGGTTGCCATATTCGAAGATCAGGAAGGCGGGTAAACAGATGCAGTCAGACACCCCTTTTGGCGGGCATGATGGCCCTTACCCGGCCCCGGTTGAGGTGCGCGGGATCGAAGTGCAGCCTGAGTGGATCGACTATAACGGTCACATGAATGTCGGTTACTACGGCGTGGCCTTCGACATGGCGTTCGAGGTTCTGCTGGTCGAACATCTCGGGCTGGGTGAGTTGCAGGTTCAGGCCGCAGGGCAGGGGCCGTATGTGTTGCAATCGCATCTGAATTTTCTGCGTGAAGTGAAAGCGGATACCCCGTTTCACTTCCAGTTCCGCATGTTGGATTCGGACCAGAAGCGGGGGCATTATTTCGGGCAGATGATCTCGGACTCTGACGGCGGCATATGTGCCACGCAGGAGGCGTTGTTCATGAATGTCAGCCATGCGACGGGCCGGTCCGCACCCTACCCGGATTGGGCGGTCAAACGACTGGCCCGCATGGTTAAGGATCATCAGGGGTTGGAGCCTGCGCCACAGATTGGTCAGCCCATCGGCATTCGCCGCGCTCAGTAGTCGCGCTCGAAGAACAGACCGATGCCGGTTTCGCCGCGCCCGTCGACGGTGCCGCGCACGGTGAAATTGTCGGTGACGTCCAGGTTCAAATTGACCTCGGTATCGCCTTCGGTGTTGACGGTGAAATCGGTGTAGAGATTGTCGCTCAGATACGCGCCCGCGCCCAGACGACCGGCTCCGCCCTCTGTCGCGCCGATATCGACCGTGTCGAGCCCGGTGGATTTGCGCAGCCCCTTGGTTGCATCCCCGCCCGCGCCGCTGAGTTGCGCCAGTGACGCCGCCATTTGCGCGATCACAAATGGCGAAAGCTCGGAAAACCGGTTTCCGAACAGCAGCATGGCAAGCGCTTCCTCAGCCGGGCGTTCGGGGTCCGAGAACACGTTGACCTCGGGCGCATCCAGCGGCCCGGCGATTTCAATCGTGGCCGTCCCGTCCGAGGTGCTGGTCGAAGATTCGAACTCGATATAAGGCGTCAGGTCGCCCTGCAGCGTCACAATTCCTTTGGTCAGCGCCAGACGGCGGCCGAGGATATCGAAATTCCCCCGGATCAGTTCGATCTGGCCCGAGGGCACAACGGCGGTCGTTGTGCCACCAATGAACAGACGCCCCCCTAGTTCCGCGTTCACACCGCGCCCGCGGACAAAGACGGCCTTGGGGGCCAGCAGGCTGATATCCAGCGAAATCCGGGAATCGCCTTTCGCCTCGGTTTCGGACACCACCAGTTGCGCCCGTTCGCGGGTGACAAAGCTGGCGCGGCTTTCGTTCACATGCTCGATCTCGGGGATCGGGGCCGCTCCCACCGCGCCCGAGGCGGCGGCCAGATTGATATTGGTTTCGCCAAAATTGATCTGCCCCGAAAGCGCGCTGTTCCCGGCCAAAGCCCCGGTCATGGCGATCTGGCCGTTCAGCGTGGTCTCGTAAAGCAGTTGGTCAGTCAGCACCAGATTGTTGAGCGCGGTCGTGATCTGCGCATTGAAAGGTGGCGTCAGGTCCACCGGCCCGCTGACCGTGAAATTGCCCCCGGCACGCATACCGCCGTTCAGCGAGATCGTGGCCCGGCTTTGCGCCAGATCGACCGAGCCGCTGATGCCGGTAATGGTCTGCCCTGCGGTCGGAATCGCCAGCGAGGTGCCCGAGGTCGTGATCGAACCGCTTAAAGCTTCCAGCGCCGGTTTGCCCTTTAGCGAAAGGTTGTACCGGGCGGTGCCGTCGATTTTGTTGGGCGTGATGAAGAGGTTGGCGATGCCGATATTGACCCCGCCCTCTGCTGTCAGATCGGCGTCGCCCGAGGTTTCGTCGAACGTGCCCTTCACATTGCTGCTGATCTCAGCCGGTCCTTCGGCCTTGGCGTCGACGGTCCAGACGCCATTGGCGCGTTGCGCGCTGCCGGTGGCTGAAATGCTACCGGGGAAATCGGGGGCGAACCGCTCGATCCGGTTGAACTTGGCGTCGAAATCCACATCTGCGGAGCCGTCCGTGTCCACAGTGCCCACAAGGCTGGCGTAGGAGCTGTCGGGCCCTTGCAGCCGCGCGTTGCCCTCAAGCCCCGACCCGGTGGGGGCCACATTGCCGTCCAGTTGCAACGGGCCGGACAGGGTGTTTGACAAGCGCCCTACATCATCCAGCGTGGCCGAGAAATCCAGCCCGCCAGAGTCCTTCTCCAACTGTCCCGACGCGTTTGCCGACAGGGCCGAGCCCTTCAGAGAGAAGGTACGGATATTCAGCCCCTGATCATCATTCACCGCATCCACGTTCAGCGCCGTACGGCCCTGAATCAGTTTGTCGGCCAGGTCTATGCCGGTTTGAATGTCGTCTGCGGTCACGTTGCCCTGCAGGTCGAAATACTTGCTGCCCATGGCCCCCTGGCCCTGCAGATCGGCCTGAACCGAACCCGCCAGATCGCGCTGGGCCAGCCCCGAAAACAGCGACATGTCCGGCGCGTTGACCTGCGCTTGGCCGTCCACCGCCAGCTTGCCGGTCGGATCGTCAATGGTGGCAGCGACCTGCGCGGTCAGGGCGTTCCCGTTCACCTTGGCCTCGCGGATGACGATCTGATCCTGACTGATGGCCCCGTCGAACTCGACCGAGGTCTGACCGGTCAGCAGCGGGTCAATGTCATCCATTCCGGTCTGGATGTTGCGGCCCGAAACACTTGCCGTGCCGTCGAATTCCAGCGTCTGAATGGTGCCCTTGCCGTCCAGCTTTGCCTGCACCGACCCGCCCAGTTCGCGTTTCGCGAGGCCGGAAAAGACCGACAGATCGCGCGCATCGACGCTGGCCTGACCGTCGATGGAAACATTACCGTCAGGTGTCGTGACCGTGCCGCTCGCCTGCGCGCGCAGGGCGTTGTTTATCACCGAGAAATCCCGCAATGTCACGCCATCTTCGCCGCGCTTGGCATCGACCGTGATCGTGGTTTCGCCCTTGATCACCGGGTCGATGTCGTCGCGCCCGGTGGACAGATCATTGCCCTCGACGACAAGCTTGCCGTCGAAACTGCCCTCAAGCGGCGAACCGTTTCCCTCGACCCGGACAGAGGCGTTCCCGCCCAGTTCGAGCTTTGCCAATTCCGAGAACCGCGATAAGTCCGACGCCTCAAGCCGAGCCGAGCCGTCCACCTGCAACCCGCTGGTCAAGCCGCTGATCAGCGCGTCAACGCCAAGCGCATAATCTGATCCGACCAGTTCGAACCCCGACAGGTTCAGGGATTCGTCGCTGCCATAATCGAACAGACCGTCCAGCGTGATCCGGTCCCCAAGGGCTGCATTCAGCGCCTGGTCGGTCATGTCGATCCCGTCAAGCGCGGCTTGCAGATCGCCGTCGACTTTCAGGATATCGCCCTGTTCCAACGTACCTTGCGCCGTGATCTGCGCGCGATCCAGACTGATCTGGGGCGACTTGAACGTGTTTGCCGTCAGGCTCAGATCCCAAAGGTTGCCGGTCGTCCGATCAAACAGCGCCGAGAGCTGTGCTGCCTCAATCGAGGTCTCGCCACCCGAGACCGGCAACACGACCGAGGTCCCCTCGGGCGGTGTGATACGACCCTGCAGGGCGGCGAGTTGCAGGGTCCCGCCGGCGGCCAATTGCAATTCGCCTTTCAGGTTCAGCGCTTCGGTCGTCAGTTCCAGATCGCTGATATCCAGCGCACCGTCAGGCTTGGTCAGCCCGTCCACGAACAGGCGGGTCTGGGTGCCAAAGAACGTGTCCAGATCGTCTGCGATAAAGGGTGTCAGGTCACCGCCCAGATCGGCCGTAAAGGCAATCCCGTCTTCGGCACTTGCCGCGGCGGTCGGGGCTGCACGCAACCGCACCTGACCGGTGATGCGTAACTGGTTGTCGCTGCTTAGGCCGATATCGGCGGTGAAATCGGTGACCGGGCCCGAACCTTTGGCCGTCAACCCGATCGGCGGGCTGTCGGGTATTTTCAGCGCAGTCGAGATCAGCCCGCCAGAGGCCTCGATCACCTGCAAATCCAGATCGATCTGGCTGTTGGAATTCTGAAAGCCTGCGGCCAGTTTGATCTCATCCCCGGCCTGGTCCAGCCGGGTGATGTCAAGATTGGTGTCCAGTGTTCCATCCGCCAGCGACAGGTTGCCGTTCACGGCCAGATCAGCGGCAACGCCGATCAGCGGTTCGCGTAGCGACAGCTCGTCAATCCGAATCTCTCCGATCTCGATAGACACGGGCAGTTCGGGCAACTGAAAGGGCGTGGTTTCCGCCGAAGGTGGCGGCGTGTCCTTGGTGGTCGTCCCCGGCGCGCGGGCGACATCGATTTCCTGCGCGGTCAAGGCGTTGACGGAAAACCGACCCCGGATAAGGGCAAGGCGGTTCCAGTCCAGTTCGGCATCCTTGATGGTCAGCCAGACGCCTTCGTCATCGGAAACTGTGATCTCCTGAATCGTGGCGCGGGAACTGAGCGCCCCTTGCAGACCCCGGACGGTCACGTTCTGGTCGTCGCCCGACAAGGTATCCTGCAGGAAGCGTTCGATCATGCTGCCGCCGCCATCCTCTTGCGCCTGCACCGCCAGCGGGGCACAGGTCAGGGTGCCGATCAGCAGAGGATATGAAAGACGCTGTATCAAAATGCCTGACCGATACCGATATAGAACTGCAAACCATTGCCGGTTGTGCCCGACACCGGCCATGCCAGATCAAAGCGCAGCGGTCCGAACCCGCCAAGGTCATATCTGACCCCAAGCCCGGCCCCGCCGTGATCTGCCGCGCCGCTACCGACGAACGAGGACGTGTCGACCACACCGTAGTCATAAAACCCGACCAAAGACAGGGTGTCGGTGACCTTGCCGCGCAGCTCGCCCGACAGGCCCAGAAACGACTTGCCGCCCGCAACACCGGTGCCGACCGGGATGCCAAGGCTTTCAAACGGCTGGCCCCTGACCGTGCCCGCGCCGCCCGAGAAGAACAGGAAGTCCGGCGTGACCCCATCCAGCGACGGGCCAAGGACCGAGCCCAGCTGCACCCGCCCCGCCAGCACGATGCGCCCGTTTGTTCTGAGGCTGGTATAGGCGCGCCCGTCAAAGAACAGGCGAATGCCGGTGTCGGTGCCGGACAGCCCGACAAACGGCATCACCTGCGAGTCCAGATAAAACCCCCGCGTGGCGCTGACCCGGCTGTCGCGCCGATCCCATTCAGACCGGAAGGGCAGGATGAAATATCGGAATTTCCGCCCGTCGCCAAAGGCATCATCCGCATCCGACAATTGGAAACCTGCGGATGCTTCGGCATAGAGCCGGTCCGAAAACGTGCGCCGCGCACCATAGGACAGAGAGGCGACCGTGACATCGTAGTTGTCGGTGTTGCGCTGCTCCAGCAGGGCGCTCCAGAACGTGTTGTCGTCCGGGCCCAGACGGTCGGGTTGATCCAGACGCAGGCCCAGACGCCCGTCCAAGGCCTCGGACCCGCCGATATTGCGCAGCGCCGCCTCGAACCGCAGCCGTTCGGCGCGCCGGAACACGTTGCGGTGGGTCCAGGTGGCCGTCACGTCGATCCCATCGCGCGAGGCCAGTTCCACACCGAAGGTCAGGCGGCGTTTGGGCAAATCCTCGAACGTGGCATCGAAATCCAGCGTGCCGTCGGGATTGGGCGTTTCGCGCTCCTGAATCGAGACCACGTTGAAGGTGCCGGTTCGCCGCAGGCGCGTGCCGACTTTCTGGATTTGGGCGGGAGAGTAGACCTCGCCGCTGGGAAAGCCTGCGATCTTTTCAATCGACCGGTGGCGCACATCGGTGTCGCCTTGGATGAACATCTTGCCAAAGGTCAGCCGCCTGCCGGGGGCCAGATCGATCTCGGCATCCAGACGCCTTTGCGCATGCCGGGCTATGACCGTCTGACCGGCCACTTCGGCCTTGGCGTGGCCCGCATCCCGCCAGCCCTGAACACCGGCAGAGGCCGCCTGTTGAATGGCCCCGGTTGTTGCCCGTTTGCCGGTGGCGAATTCCTCGGGCAGGACGGTTTTGGGGGCCAGCGGCTGAACGACGGCCTCGCCAAACCTGAACGTTGGACCGGTTTCAACGGTAATGACCGCGCGATTGATTTGTGTTGGCACACTGAGCGAACTCAGGTCAGCCGCTTCCCGACCGTCCAGTTTGATGCTGACGACGGGGCTGAAATAGCCTTCGTCATAGAGGATCTGAACGATGGTGCGGTAATCCGACAGGGCACCGGACAGAATTTCCAGCGGCGTGTTCAACCCTCGGGAATCGGCGGTTGTGATCGAGGATGTTTCCTCGATCCGGTCAATCAGATCTTCGGATGCACCGGGTATGATCAGAGAGGTTTCAAGCGCCGCGACCGATGTCGGTATCAAAGCCGCCAGCGCGCCCAAAAGCCAGCGCCCAAGACTGCCCTGCGGCTTGTTCCCCTGCATCAGATGGCTCCAACTGCCCCTAGTCGAAATCATGTTTGCCGCATTGTTGTGCGGCTGGTTGATTTCCAGTTAGAGCATCTGAATCCCCTCGGGGAAAGGAAATTAACACGCAGCCCGGTAATTTGCGGGGAATAGTCGTGTCATAGCCCGGCGTTGCGCACCCAGCGGATGATCGCGTCGCGATCTTCGGGTTCCATATAGGTGACATTGGCGGGCGGCATGGCATGGGTGACACCGGCCTGCAGATAGATTTGTTCCGCATTGCGGGCGATATCGGCCTCGGTCTCAAGCAGCACGCCCTTGGGGGCCCAGAGAATGCCTTCCCAAACCGGCTCGCGCGCGTGGCACATCGAGCAGCGGCCCAGCACGATGTCATGCGCCTCTTCAAACCCGGCGGCAGAGGCGAAGCGTTCCTCGTAAGGCGTCAGCGGCTGCGCCTCGGCCTCTTCCAGCGGTTTGTACATCGGCGCGGTGGACAGCCACATGATGGCGATGAACAACAGGGCGGTGGCGAGCCATGTCCAGGTCGGATTGCCCGTGCGGGCGTGGCGGGTGTTGAAATAGTGCCGGATGGTGACGCCCATCAGGAACACCAGGGCGGCAATGATCCAGTTGTACTGCGTGGCGAAGGCCAGCGGGTAATGGTTCGACAGCATCAGGAACACGACCGGCAGCGTCAGATAATTGTTATGGGTCGAGCGCAGCTTGGCGATTTTTCCGTATTTCGGGTCCGGGGTTCGCCCGTTCTTCAGGTCATCCACCACGATGCGCTGGTTCGGCATGATGATGAAGAAAACATTCGCCGTCATGATCGTGGCGGTAAACGCGCCCAGATGCAGCATCATCGCGCGGCCGGTAAAAATCTGGTTATAGCCCCAGCCCATTACCACCAGCAGCGCGAACAGCAGCACCATCAGCAGCGTCGGGCGTTCGCCCAGACCGGACTTGCAAAGGAAATCATAGACCAGCCAGCCGACGGTCAGCGAAGCGGCTGAGATCAATATGCCCTGCCACAACGCCAGATCGGCTTTCTGCGCGTCGATCAGATACAGCTCTCCGCCCACCCAATAGACGATCATCAGCAGCGCCGCACCGCTTAGCCACGTCGCATAGCTTTCCCATTTGAACCAGGTCAGGTGCTCGGGCATCCGTTCGGGCGCGACCAGATATTTCTGGATGTGATAGAAGCCGCCGCCATGCACCTGCCATTCCTCGCCATCAGCCGGGCCGGGGATGTCGCGGTTCAGGCCCAGGTCCAGCGCGATGAAATAGAAAGAGGATCCGATCCAGGCGATGGCGGTGATCACGTGCAGCCAGCGCACGGCAAAAGCCATCCAGTCCCAGAACACGGCGAAGTCGTACATTTCAGAGGTCTCCGATTGCGTTGCCGTCACACTAGGCAAACGGGCTTTTCTTCGGTATTCCCGTATATTGTCAAACTGTATCAAAAAAAACGATAAGATGTCCTATCTCGACAATATCCGCACCTTTGTCCGCGTCTACGATCTGGGCAGCATGTCCGCCGCTGGCCGAGACCTGCGCATATCGCCTGCCGTGACCTCGGCCCGGATTTCTCAGCTAGAGGATCATCTGGGCGTGCGATTGTTTCAACGCACCACCCGCAACCTGTCCCCAACCGAGCAGGGCAAGGCGTTCTATCCCGGCGCGGTGGCGGTTCTGGATGCGGTGGACGACGCCGAGGCGCAGGTGACCCATCTGACCGAAGCGCCCCGCGGATCGCTTTTTGTGGCGGCCCCGCTGGGGGTGGGGCGACGGCTGCTTGCGCCGCATGTGCCTGATTTTCTGGCGGAATACCCCGAGATCGACGTGCGCCTGCGCCTGACGGACCGCTCCGTCGACCTGACGACCGAGGGGTTGGATCTGGCGTTTTTCATCGGCCAGCCCGAAGACAGCACCCTGCGCATCCGCAAGATCGCCGATTGCCAGCGCGTGCTTTGCGCCGCCCCGGATTATGTGAAACGTCGCGGGATGCCGCATACGGGGGCGGAACTGATCTCGGACAAACATGAATGCCTGAACCTGCGCTATCCCGGTGCGACCGAATTCCAGTGGATGCTGGAAACGCCCGACGGCCCTAAAAGGTTCGCGGTCTCGGGGCGGTTTGAGTGCGATGACGGGGATGTGCTGACGGATTGGGCGCTGTCGGGTCAGGGGATTGCGATGAAACCGGTTTTCGAAGTGGCCGATCATTTGAAAGCGGGGCGTCTGGTGCCGGTTGCCTCGGACACGCCGCCGGTTTCGGTACAGATGGCCTGTCTATACACCCACCGCCGCCATCAGGACCCTAAGGCGCGCCTGTTCATGGATTTCATGATCGAGCGGATCAGCGGGGTGGTGCGCAGTTCAGAACTATGACGCCTAGCTTCCCCGATAGGTCGAATAGCCGTAAGGCGACAGCAACAGCGGCACGTGGTAATGCGCGTTGGCGTCCGACAGGCCGAAGCGGATCGGAATCTCGTCCAGAAACAGAGGGTCTTCGCCTGCCTGATTGGTCGCGCGCAGGTAATCCCCGGCATGAAAGATCAACTCGTATGATCCGGTTTCGAACGCGTCCTGCGGCAGGATCGGGCCATCGGTGCGCCCGTCGGAATTGGTTTGCATCTCGGCGAGTTTTTCACGCCCATCCCCTGATGTTTTGTACAGAACAATGCGCAGCCCCTCGGCCGGGCAGCCGCGCGCCGTGTCCAGAACATGGGTCGTCAGATAACCAGCCACGGCGATCTCCTTTGATTTGCCTTTTTCGGTTTGCCACAGTGTGGAACAAACTTCAAAACAGTGGAAATGCCGAAAGAACCGGAAACAGCGTTCGGATTGATTTGATAATCCCGAACCGATTTCTGGGCTAAGCCTGTCGAAACGCCTAACTATGGAAGACGCCATGCAGCCCCCTCGTTACCCCCGCGACATGATCGGATACGGTGCCAACCCGCCAGATGCCCAATGGCCAGGCGGGGCGAAGCTGGCCGTGCAGATCGTGCTGAACTACGAAGAAGGGGGCGAGAACTGCATACTGCACGGCGATGACGCGTCCGAGGCATTTCTCTCCGAAGTCGTCGGGGTCGCCCCATGGCCGGGGCAGCGCCACTGGAACATGGAGTCGATCTATGAATACGGCGCGCGGGCCGGGTTCTGGCGGCTTCATCGATTGATGCAGGACCTGCCGATTACCGTCTATGGTGTCGCGACGGCGCTGGCCCGGTCCCCCGATCAGGTGGCCGCCATGAAATCCGCCGGGTGGGAGATCGCCAGCCACGGGCTGAAATGGATCGAACACAAGGACATGCCCGAGGACGAGGAACGCGCCCAGATCGCCGGGGCCATTCGTCTGCACACCGAGGTCGTCGGCACCCGCCCGCTCGGCTGGTACACCGGGCGTTGTTCCGAAAACACCGTCCGGTTGGTGGCCGAGGAGGGCGGGTTCGCCTACGTCGCCGACACCTACGCCGACGATCTTCCCTATTGGATGCAGACAGGCGGGCGGGATCAGTTGATCGTGCCTTACACGCTGGACTGCAACGACATGCGCTTTGCGACGCCGCAGGGGTTTAACTCGGGCGATCAGTTCTTTTCCTACCTCAAAGATAGCTTCGATGCGCTGTATGCCGAGGGTGAGGCGGGCGCGCCCAAGATGCTCTCGATCGGGTTGCATTGCCGCCTGATCGGGCGTCCCGGGCGGGTGATGGCCTTGAAGCGGTTTCTGGACTATGCGCGGGGCTTCTCAGATGTGTGGTTCGCGACGCGGCTGCAGGTTGCGCAGCATTGGGCGAAGACCCATCCGCCTGTGTCGGCCGCGAAACCTTCAGGCATGGCGCGGGAAGAATTTGTTGCGGCCTATGGCGGCATTTTCGAACATTCCGCCTGGATCGCCGATCGCGCGTTTGATCTGGAACTTGGCCCCGCCCATAATACAGCAGGTGGCTTGCACATCGCGCTGACGCGCATGTTTCGCGCGGCCTCGGACGCGGAACGACTGGGTGTCCTGACCGCCCACCCCGATCTTGCCGGAAAGCTGGCGCAGGCCATGCGGTTGACGCAGGAAAGCACGTCCGAGCAAGCCTCGGCCGGACTCGATGCGCTGACGGATGAAGAACGCGCGGCGTTCACCGATCTAAACCAGCGCTATACGGAAAAGTTCGGCTTTCCCTTCATCATAGCGGTACGCGATCACGACAAGGCCTCGATCCTGCAGGCGTTCCAGCGCCGGATCGATCAGGACCGCGACACCGAGTTTGCCGAGGCCTGTCGGCAGGTCGAACGGATCGCCGAATTCCGCCTGAGGGACCTTTTGCCGTCATGAGCCGCCGGGTCGTGATCGAACCGCTGACAGCCGCCGTGTTTGCGCCTTTCGGTGATGTGATTGAGGTCTCCGGTGCGCCGGATAAGATCATCAATCAGGGTCAATGTGGACGGTTCCACGACCGGGCGCGTCTGGACTTTGCGCATGGACGCGCCGGGATCAGCCTGTTCGACGCCAATCCGCGCGGCCTGCCTTATCGGCTGGACATGGTCGAGCGGCACCCCGAAGGCAGTCAGGCCTTTATCCCGATGACCCACCAACCGTTCCTTGTAGTCGTTGCCACGGACAACAGCGGCCAACCCGGCGAACCCCGCGCCTTTGTCACGGTGCCGGGGCAGGCGGTGAACTATCATCGCGGCACCTGGCATGGGGTTCTGACCCCGTTGCACGGGCCCGGCCTGTTTGCCGTCGTCGACCGGATTGGAGACGGGGCGAACCTTGAGGAGTTCTGGTTCGAAGAGCCGTTCGAGGTGGTTGAAAGCTGAAACCATGCGCTCCCGCCCGATCAGCGCGCATCAAAGATGCACCATGATTGGTTGGGCCGGGCAGCGCGCGGGTAAGCCCGCCCGCTGCGGCATCGTCAGATCAGCCGTCGGCCATCAGGCGGGCGACGTCGAGCATGCGGGCCGAGAAGCCCCATTCATTGTCGTACCATCCGAAGACCCGGATCTGGTTGTCGCCGACCATGCGGGTTTCGGGGCCTGCGATGACCAGCGACTCCGGCCGGGACCGCAGGTCCGAGGACACAAGCGGAAGGTCCGTCCACCCCAGAACAGGCGAGGCGTCGACCGCCTGACGCAGGGCGGTTTCGAAGGCATCGGTTCCCATGCCGCGCTCCAGCGTCACCACAAGATCAACCGCAGAGACACTGGCCGTCGGGACGCGCACGGCGGCACCCGAGATGCGCCCAGCCAGATGCGGCAGCACCACGTCGATCAAATGCGTCGCGCTCGAGGTCGTGGGCACCATAGACAGCGCCCCGGCACGGGACCGCGCGAGGTCGCCGCGAGGTGCATCAACCATCGGCTGGCTGTTTGTGTAGCAGTGAATGGTGGTCATATGCCCCGAGGCAACGCCTCCGATCCCGTCCAGCACCTTGACCAGCGGCACCAGCCCATTTGTGGTGCAGGACGCGTTCGAGACGACGCGGGCAACGCCCAGCTGATCCTCGTTGGCTCCCAGAACAACCGTCACCTCGGCGGCAGGCGAAGGGCCCGAGATCAGCACTTTGCCTGCCCCAGCAGTCAGCCCTCGGCGCGCGAAGTCAGAACTGCGGGCAACCCCGGTGCAGTCAAGTACCACGTCCACACCCGACAGATCGACCTGCGCCAGATCGGCGTTGTGCGTCATGGCAATCGCATGACCATCCACCACCAACGCGCCGTTGCCTTCGGTCACGTGACCGGGGTAGGGGCCAAAGGTGCTGTCGTATTTGAACAGGTAGGCGCAGGTCTCAAGCGGTGCGATGTCGTTGATCAGCACAAGCTCGATATCCGACCCCTGCGGTAGGGCCAGCACCTGCCGCAGGATCGTGCGGCCAATGCGGCCGAATCCGTTGATCGCGAGTTTCATGCGCAAGCTATGGCAGGCAGATCAGGCGACCTCAACGAAAGTATTGTACCAATTTCACGGGCAACTGACCTGCGAAAAGAACTGCCCCGAGATGTTCTGATACATGCTCGGCACGATCGGTCTGCAGCCTGTTGCGGCCTGAATCGCGGCGATAGCCTGAATGGTGCGCAGGCGCGGCGGAGGGCCGAACGGGTTGAGGTTGTTGTTGTCGCGCGTGGCGCGGTAAATCACCGGCGCGTCCGAGACCTGTGTCACCGCCCAGGTACGGCTCATCACGAAGACGGATTTGGTTTCTTCCTTGGCGGCAACCGGGGCGGGTTGGGCAATCGCCAGCGCGGCAAAGGCCGCAGCAGCCATCAGGGGAATATGCAGTTTCATGGATCAATCTCCGGTACTCGAAAAAGGAATTTGCTTGGATTTCAGCAAATTCCGGGGCGTGTGTGAAGCCCCGACCGGGGAGAATCCATAAAACTGTCGGTAATTTACCCATTAGCCGGTTGGCGAAGTCAGCGGCATGTGGCGATTGACGTCCTTATAGAGCAGATAGCGGAATCGCCCGGGTCCTCCGGCGTAACAGGCCTGTGGGCAGAAGGCGCGCAGCCACATGTAGTCTCCGGCCTCGACCTCGACCCAGTCCTGATTGAGCCGGTAGACGGCTTTGCCCTCAAGCACGTACAGGCCATGTTCCATCACATGGGTTTCAGCAAAGGGGATCACGCCGCCGGGTTCGAACGTCACGATGTTCACATGCATGTCGTGGCGCAGATCCTGCGGGTCGGCAAAGCGGGTGGTGGCCCAGCGACCCTCGGTGCCCGGCATTGGGGTGGTGGCGACGTCACGCTCGTTGGTGATGATCGGGTCCGGGGCGGGCAGGCCAGGGACGGCCTGATAGGCCTTGCGGACCCAGTGAAAACGCGCTGTCTGATCGCTGTTGTTGTGTAGCGTCCAGTCCGACCCTGGTGGGATATAGGCGTAGCCCCCTGTTTCCAAATGGTGAATCGTGCCCTGCAAGGTCAGCGTGACCGCCCCTTCGACAACAAACAGAACGGCTTGCGCGGGGCTGTCGGTTTCGGGGTGGTCGCTGCCGCCGCCGGGTTGGACCTCCATGATGTATTGCGAAAACGTCTCGGCAAAACCGCTGAGCGGGCGGGAGAGGACCCAAAGCCGCGTGCCCTCCCAGAAGGGAAGGGAGCTGGTGGTGATGTCGCGCATGGTGCCTTTGGGGATCACCGCATAGGCCTCGGTGAACATTGCGCGGTCGGTCAGAAGCTGGTCTTGACCGGGGTGCCCTCCGGTGGGTGCATAATAGGTTGGATGTGTCATCGCGGGCCTTTGGATCGTTTCGCCCGGCACTATGCGGGCAATGGCGTCGCGCCTCTAGCTGTGGCCTTCCGATAGGTTTGTTCGGGATATTTTGAAGGTGGCCGCCGCGGGGGTTGGCCCCATCCGCGCCAAGGTATATCCTTGAAGGCGAACCGATTTTAGCCAAGCGAGGCCGTCATGAAAGCCCGGATTTCTTTTGCAGTTGTTGTTCTGAGCGTCGCGGGCTTTGCGATTGCCGCGCAAGCCAAGCCGATATCGCGAATCATTGCGGAAATGGGCCTGAGCCCCGCCGATTTCGAAGTGCTGAACGCGGCGTCGGATTCCCTTTTTGCAAGCGGTGTGCCCAGCAATGGGGCCGAGCGGTCGTGGGTGAATGAAGACACCGGCTCAAAAGGCACGATCCGGGTGAACGGAGTCGACGGCAATTGCGTCCGCCTGCAGCACTTCATTCAGCCGGAAGGGGGCGATCAGACGCGTGAGGTGCGGACGCGTCGGTGCAAGGATGCCGAGGGCAACTGGGTGCTGGCCCCCTGAGGCGTCGGGCCTAGTATCCCCGATCCCTGTCCACCTCATGCATAAGTGGCGCGCCCGTCGTTAGTCGCTGGAAGTTCTCGGCCACGTCGGACAGCGCATCTCCCAGATGCCAGCCCGACACATGCGGTGTGATCGTAACGCCCGGATGCTGCCACAGCGGGCTATCTTGCGGCAGCGGTTCTCGGCGCGTCACATCCAGAACCGCATGGCCGGGTGTGCCGTTGTCCAGCGCAGCGATCAGCGCGTCTTCGTCGATCAGGTCTCCGCGCCCCGCGTTCAGCAACTGGCTGCCGGGTTTCATTGCGGCCAGCAGGCCTGCATCGAACAGCCCTTTGGTTTGCGGGGTTGAAGGCAGAATGGCGCAGACGTGATCGCAGCGACCCAGCATGTCGGGCAGGGCGTCTTGCCCGTGCAGGCATTCTATCCCGTCTATTTGTTTGGCCGAACGGCTCCAACCGATGACCGGAAAGCCCACGGCGTGCAGCATGCGGGCGGTACGATCGCCGATATGGCCCAGCCCCAGAACGCCCACCACGGTTTCGGGCGAGATGATCGGTTCTTTCGGAAGCCACTCGGTACGCCTCTGCGCCGCTTCGTGAAACCCCATATGGCGCTGCGTGCGCAGGATATAGGCCAGAAACCACTCGGCAATCTCGCGCGCCGGGGCGTCCGGTTTCAGCCGTGCCACGCGGATATGAGGCGGCAGGTTTGGGTTGCCCACGATGGTCTCAACCCCGGCCCCCAGTTTCTGCACCAGCTTAAGGTTGGGGAACTGGTGAAGGTGGTTGTCGGTCAGGCCGACGACCGCGATCATCGAAATCTCGTCCGGGTTTCCGAGTGTCTCAGGCGTGCGCACATCGGCGCTGGGCGACAGTCGCAGAATCGTCTCGGCGATTTCGGCGTTGCTCATCCAGTCGGACAGTCCGGTATCTATCAATAAGGCCAAGGTCTGCTCCTTCCGGGACACCGCGTCACCCTATCCGGGCGGCGGTTTTGGGTGGCGTTTGTCGTGACTATGCCGTTTGGTGTGCAAAAGAAAACCCCGATGCCTGCGCCCACGAGGCGCAGAGACAGGATGACAGCCCCGATGACAGCGGATCGCAACGCGCAGCCCTTTTTCCACCTTGCCGAAGATGGCGCGTTCATCGGCCTTGACCCGGCGCGTGGCCCCTGGTCCGCCGATCATTGCCACGCCGGGCCTGTGACTGGGCTGATCGCGCGGGCGGCTGAAACCGAGGTCGGCCCCGACAAGATGCTGACCCGCCTGACCGTGGATTTGCTACGCCCCTTGCCGCTCGCCGGGCTGCGCGTGGCGGCTGAAACCACGCGACATACCAAGACGCTGGCGACGACGAAGGTCACGGTGCATGACCTTGACGACACGCTGTGTGCGACGGCAACGACGATGCACCTGATCCGGAAATCAATGGCCGATGTGCCCAACGTCAAAACCGCCCCCTTATCGCTGGAAGCAACGGTAAACGGGCCTTTCCCAATCGGCGAACTGCGCCACGACCTGCCGGGATTCGCCCATTTTGTCGATGTGCTGTACCCCGAAGGCGGCAATCAGGGACCCGGTCCCAAGGCTGTATGGATGCGCACGCCCGCCTTGCTGGAAGGTGAGAGACCGTCGCCGATTCAATCGCTCTGCCCCCTGGCTGATTGCGGCAACGGTATCTCGTGGAATGCGCCCACCTCTGAGATGGGGTTCATGAACACCGACCTGACCGTGCAAATCCACCGAGAGCCTGTTTCGGACTGGCTGGCCTCGGACTCAGTCTCGCATTGGCAGGACACCGGAATCGGGATGTCGCAATCGGTGCTCTATGACACGCAAGGACCGGTCGGAACCGCGCTGCAGACGCTAGTCTTGTTCCCGCCCGCGTGATCTCGTCGGCTGAATTCTGCAGTGTGATCGCGATACGCGTTGCCGCCGGACCCCGCGCACCCTATCTTGCGGGCATGCGTTGGCTGACCGCCCTTCTGACCTGCTGCCTGCCGATCCCGGCTTTGGCCCACCCGCACGTCTTCATCGACACGGGGCTTGAGTTCATTGTCGACGAATCCGGCCAGTTGACCCATGTGCGCGTGACCTGGGCCTATGACGAATTCTACTCGCTGCTGCTGCTTGAGGATATGAAGCTGGATCAGGATGCGGATGGCGTTCTGACTGCGGCCGAGGAACAGTTTCTGAACGGCTTCGACGCGCAATGGATCGACGGCTACAACGGCGATCTGGTGATCACCGCAAACGACGCGCCCGTCGCCCTGTCTGGCCCGCTTGAGGCGGTTGCGACCACCGAAGATGGACGCATCGTCTCATCCCACCTTCGCGCGGTCGAAGGCGGCGCGGTTCCGGCCAATGCCCTGTCCGCCAAGGCCTTTGATGAGACGTTTTACACCGCCTACGAACTAAACCGGCCCGTCACCGTCTCCGGCCCCGCCACCTGTCAGCTTGAGCGGGTCGATCCCGATATCGACGCGGAACTGGCGCAGATGCAGGCGTTTCTGCGGACGCTGGATGTGGATGTCGATCTGGAGGAAAACGATATCCCGCTGGTGGGCGAGAAATTTGCCACCGAGATCCGCCTTTCATGTCCAAATACCTGATTTTCCCGGTCGCGATCGCCATAGCCTTGCTGCTGTGGTTCTGGGGCAGCGGCGGCTTTGACAGCCTCGCTGCCTGGGCCGCAGGTGAGCAGCGAGAGTTTCAGAACCAGATCGCCCGATCCCTGCGGGCCGCCCGTGCCGAGCAGCTCGAGGCCGTCGCAACCCTGCTGACGGTCTGTTTCGCCTACGGGTTCTTTCATGCCATCGGGCCCGGCCACGGCAAGGTTCTGATCGGAGGCTACGGGCTGGGCCGTCGCGTCGCCTTTTGGCGCTTGTCCGCGATCAGTGTGCTGTCCAGCCTGGGGCAGGCGGTGACCGCTGTTGTTTTGGTCTATGCCGGGGTGCTGATCTTCCAGATGTCGCGCGAAAGCCTTGTGGGCACGACCGAACAGGTCATGGCCCCGATCAGCTACGCCGCGATTGCAGTGATTGGCCTGTGGCTGGTGTTCCGATCCGTGCGCAGCTTCGCGCGGCGGCACCGCAGTCAAACTACCCATGCCCATCACGAACATGATCACCATCATCATTCAGGCGAGGCCTGCTCAGACTGCGGCCACCGCCATGGCCCCAGCGCGGAAGAGGTCGCTCAGGTCGGAACCCTACGCGAGGCGCTGGTCCTGATCGCCGGCATCGCCGCACGCCCCTGCACGGGCGCTTTGTTCGTGTTGATCCTGACATGGCAAATGGGCATCGCGATGGTCGGTATTGCCGGGGCCTTTGCGATGGCCCTTGGCACGGCGACAGTCACAACGCTGGTAGGCTGGACCTCATTCGGTTTACGCGGGGGGCTGCTGGCGTCGGCCTCGGCCACGCGGTTTGCGTCCGTTTTGGCTCCGACCATCGAACTGGTCGCTGGTTTGCTGATCGTGGTGATCGCCAGCGGCTTGCTGCTACGGGCGATCTGACTTAGCCGAACACCGGTTCGGGATAGCCAACCCGCGCCAGATACAGACCCTGCGGCGGGCAAACCGGCCCGCAGGCCGCACGGTCGGCGGCTTCCAATGCGCCCCGCACATCCTCGGGCGACCACGCCCCAGCACCGACTCGTTCCAGCGTGCCCACAAAGCTGCGCACCTGATTGTGCAGGAACGAGCGGGCGCGGACGTGGAATTGCACCTCGGGGCCCGAGAATCCTTCAACCTGTTCCACCCGCAACTCGTCCAGCGTTTTGACCGGGCTGGCTGCCTGACAGATCGAGGAGCGGAAGGTGGTGAAGTCATGCCGCCCGATCAGCATATCTGCGCCTGCCTGCATCGCACCCACGTCCAGCCGGTGATTGATCCGCCAGACCTGACCCCGGTCATGGGTCGCAGGCGCGCGGCGCATCAGGATGCGGAACAGATATTGACGCTCGATGGCCGAGAACCGGGCGTGCCAGTCATCCTCGACCCGCGCCGCCGCGACGATGGCGACGGGCTGCGGCTTGAGATGATAGTTCAGCGCCTCGGACAGGCGGAACGGGTCCCAGTCCTTGGCCATGTCGCAATGCGCGACCTGCCCCAGCGCGTGAACGCCCGCATCGGTGCGCCCGGCGGCGGCAATCGTATGCTCTCCGGGCTGGAGGCGGGACAGGGCCTGTTCGATGGCACCCTGCACCGACGGCAACTCCTTTTGCCGCTGCCATCCGGCAAACGGCTCTCCCTGGTATTCGACTTTCAACGCGTATCTGGGCATGAGGCGCTGGTACAGCGCGGCGCGGGAACGGGCAAGGGGGCGAAAGCGCTGGTATGTCGTGCACCCGCTACCTATCTTGGGCAAAACGATAATTGCGGGGCGACAGCTTGGTCATATCCTCACTGGCAGACAGTCTTGTGCGTGGCGTCGAATCCATCGGCGACAGCGTGTCCGAGACGTTTTTCGAGCCGGTCATCCGTCTTGGTGTCACCGGGCTGGCGCGGTCGGGCAAGACCGTCTTCATCACGTCGCTGGTGGCGAACCTGCTGGACCGGGGCCGTATGACCGGTCTTGCCGCGCAACAAGAGGGGCGGATCAACGCCGCTTACCTGCAACCGCAGCCCGACGATACGGTGCCCCGGTTCGACTACGAATCTCACCTGTCCGACCTGACCGGCCCCAACCCGCACTGGCCCGACAGCACCCGCGCGGTGTCCGAGCTGCGCCTGTCGTTCAAAGCTCGCCCAGCCGGATTGCTGGCCGGGTTGCAGGGGCCGCGCACGGTTCATCTGGATATCGTGGATTATCCGGGCGAATGGCTGCTGGATCTGGCGCTGCTGGACAAGTCTTATCAGGACTGGTCACAGGAAACGCTGACCCGCATTGAACAGCGCGCCGAGGCGGGATCGTTCCTGTCGGCCCTGGATTCCGCCGACCCAACCAGCGCACATGATGAACCGATAGCGCAGGCCCTAGCCGCGGCCTTCGCCGCCTACCTCAACAGCGCACGAGATGCGGGGTTCTATGACTGCACCCCGGGGCGGTTCCTGCTGCCCGGCGATCTGGCCGGGTCGCCTGTTCTGACCTTCGCACCGCTGCGCCTGTCCGGCCCCTCGCGCCGTAACACACTGCAGCGCGAGATGGAGCGGCGGTACGAGGCCTATAAGTCTCAGGTCGTCAAACCGTTCTTTCGCGACCACTTCGCCCGGATCGACCGGCAGGTGGTTCTGGTCGACGCGCTGGGCGCGATCCACCGGGGGCCGCAGGCGGTCGAGGATATGCGCCGCGCGATGGGCGATATCCTGTCGGCCTTCCGTCCGGGCCGGAACGCGTGGCTCAGCCAGTTGCTGCTGGGCAAACGGGTCGAGCGCATCCTGTTTGCCGCCACCAAGGCCGATCACCTGCATCACCTGCAGCACCCCCGTCTGACCGCGATCATGGAGGCGCTGACGCGTGAGGCCCGCGACCGGGCCAAGTTCGCAGGGGCCGATACGGCGGCGCTGTCGTTGGCGTCGCTACGCGCCACCACCGAGGAGATGCGCAGCCACAACGGCGCAGACCTGCCCTGCGTCCGCGGTACCTTGCTGGACAGCAGCAAACAGGCGGCCTTTTACCCCGGAGACCTGCCGGATGACCCCGCGCATCTGCTGGGTCCGGCGCGAAACGGAGCGGATGCGTGGCTGGGCGAGGATTACGGTTTCATGGCCTTCGCCCCCGCGCACCTGACCCTGCGCCCCGGCGACGGCCCGCCGCATATAAGGCTGGATCGCGCGGCGCAATTCCTGATCGGAGATCGGCTGTGACTGTGACCCTCCGCCCCGCGCGCAGCACCGATGCGGGTGCAACCGGTACAATCCTGCATGGTTTTGCGCGGGAAAACGACTGGATGCCGGAACTGCACACCTGCGCTGAAACCATCGCCTTTTGCGGTCGCATGATCGATCAAGACTGGGTGACCGTGGCTGAAACCGAAGATGGCGTTGTTGGCTTTCTGGCGCTGAACGGCGCGGAAATCCACTCGCTCTATCTGGCGGCCCCGGCGCGCGGGCAGGGGATCGGGCGGCAATTGCTGGATCATGCCAAATCGGGGCATTCTCACCTGAGCCTCTTTGCCTTTCAACACAACGCCCCGGCCTGCCGGTTCTACGAACGCAACGGCTTTGCCGAGGTTGCCCGCAGCGATGGTGCGGACAATGACGAAAACCTGCCCGACATCAGATATGTCTGGGGCAGCAAGGGGTTGAGCGATGGCTAAAGGCCCGGTTCTGATTGATCTCGAAGCGGATGAGCCTGCCGCCGACGTCGCGCAGGCCCCTCCGGTGCCGGATATCGCCCAGCCGCAGGGACAGGCGATGCAGAGCGTTGCGCGATTTGCGGCGCGCAAACCCTCGATGCTGTCGCGGTGGTTCTGGGGGCTGGCGCTGGCCGTTGTCGGGGCGGCGATCTCAGTCGCGGCCTGGGATTTTGCGACATCGCTGGTCCAACGCGCGCCGGTTCTAGGGTGGATTGTCACCGGACTGCTCGCAGCATTGGTGCTGGTCGCCCTGATCATCGCGATCCGCGAATTGGCGGCGATTGGCCGCCTGTCGCGGGTCGACGGTATGCGCCGCGCAGCAGATGCAGCGCTGGCCGAGGCGGATTTGACGCAGGCCCGCGCAGTTACGACCCGGTTGATCGCCTTCTACAAATCCCGCGAAGAAACCCGATGGGGTCGGGATCGTCTGGCTGAACGGATGGCAGATCAGTTCGACGCCTCGGGCCTGTTGCAACTGGCCGAGGATGAGTTGCTGGCCCCGCTCGACGCCGCCGCCAGCCGCGAGGTCGAGGCCGCCGCGCGTCAGGTCGCGACGGTGACGGCGCTGGTGCCTCTGGCGTTAGCGGATGTGGTAACGGCGTTGGCCGCGTCGCTGCGGATGATCCGGCGGGTGGCCGAAATCTACGGCGGACGGGCCGGGTTTCTGGGCAGTTGGCGTCTGACCCGCGCCGTCTTTGTGCATCTGGTTGCTACCGGGGCCGTGGCCGTGGGCGACGACCTGCTGGAGCCGGTTCTGGGCGGATCAGTCCTCAGCAAACTGTCGCGGCGGTTCGGCGAGGGGTTGGTGAACGGCGCGCTCAGCGCCCGCGTTGGCGTGGCCGCGATGGAGGTCTGCCGCCCCCTGCCATTCTCGGACCGCCACAAACCGTCCACGCGCGGCATCATCAAACGCGCGCTTCAGGGCCTGTTCTCGAAGGGTTGATCCAACGCAAGGTCAGGGCGCGCGCCCTCCGGCACAGTTGATGTGACGGAGGGCAAGCCATGACGGAGCACGGTCACAGCCAGCAGGAAATCGCCGCCCGGATCAACGCGCCGCCGGGTCGGGGCGTGTTGCGCGACGTGGTCTATGGCGGGATCGACGGGTCGGTGACGACCTTTGCGATTGTCGCCGGTGTCGCCGGGGCGGGCCTGTCGCCTTTCGTGATCGTCGCGCTGGGGCTGGCCAATGTGCTGGCTGACGGGTTCTCGATGGCGGCGGGAAACTACTCGGGCACCAAGGCCGAGTTGGACAATATTCGCCGCATCCGCGCGATCGAGGAACGGCACATTGCGCTCTACCCTGAGGGGGAGCGGAGTGAGGTGCGCGAAATTCTGGCGCAAAAGGGCCTGTCTGGGCCCGTTTTGGATGACGCGACGCTGGCAATCACCGCAAACCACGAAAACTGGATCAACCTGATGATCGAGGGCGAATACGGGCTGGGCAGTGTCGATCCGCATCCGATGAAAGCCGCGCTAGCGACATTCTTTGCCTTCCTCGTGGCCGGGATGATCCCCTTGCTGCCATTTCTGCTGTCGTTCGACCGCGCCTTTCCCATGTCCGCATGGATGACAATGGGCGTGTTTTTCGCCATCGGCGCGCTGAAAAGCCGTTGGTCGCTGGCCCCGTGGTGGCGGTCGGGGCTTGAGACCTTGCTGATCGGCGGGTTGGCCGCGTCGATTGCCTATCTGGTCGGGTCCCTGTTCCATCCTTAATCAGCAATACCCGGCACGTCGGTGACGTCGCTGAACTATGCCGGAGCCAGTTTGCTCTGAATGCTCTCCGGCGTACTGGGTCTGAGCCAGCCAGGTTGCATTCTGACCGGCGTGACGCAACGGTCTGAATCTTTGCGGGTTTTCGACCTGTTACCCCCGGCATGTCCGCGTTAGCCTTTGCAACAGGTTTCACCCGGAGGTTGCCTTTGGAATCGCTGCTTGCCCTTTTAGGTCTGATCGTTCTGGCCATCCCGGTGACGATAATCGTGCTGCTGGTTGGGCAGACGCGCTTGCGCCGCCGTATCGAGCAGTTGGAGCGGGAACTGCGCACTCTGTCCGCGGATCGCGATACATCAAAGCCCGTCGAGCGCAGAAAACCAGTCGAAACGCCCGAGGAAAAACCTAAGAAAGCGCCTTGGGCCCCGGCCAAAACGCCGCAGCCTGATCCGCAAACGCAGGCACCGCCAGAATCGCCCGAACCGCAGGGCCCGGTTGTTTTCCGCGAGGATCGCTTCGCTGCGCTGACCGCATGGATGCGCGAGAACTGGTTCTATGCCGTCTCGGCCCTATCGCTGGCCTTGGCCGGTATCTTCCTTGTCCAATACGGAGTTGAAAACGGCCTTCTGCCCCCCACCGCACGCGTGGCTGCGGCGCTGGCCTTTGGCGTCGCCCTGATCGGGGCCGGGGAATACCTGCGCCGCAGGTTCGGCGATGATGAGGCCTCGGCCACCGCCTATCTTCCTTCGGTCTTTTCCGGCGCGGGCCTCGTGACGTTATTCGGTGGCATTCTGGCCGCCCGCCAACTGTATGATCTAATCGGGCCCGAGGCCGCCTTGGCAGGCATGGTTCTGGTGGCCTTTGCAGGGCTGGTTCTTGGTTGGTTCCACGGCCCGCTGCTGGCGGCGGTCGGGCTGATCGGAGCCTTTGCCGCGCCATTCTTAGTCGGCGGGTCTTCGGATGATCCCACATGGCTTTATGGTTACATCTTAGTCATCGCGGTTCTGGGTCTGGGCATCGACACGGTACGGCGATGGGCTTGGATTTCGGTTCTGACCCTATTCGGAGCGTATTCGGCCAGCCTGTTAGTGATCCTCGGTGCGCCCATGACCGAGCCCGGCTACCTGGTTTTCGCAACCGCAATGGCACTGATCGCCATCGCCATTCCCGCGCGTCGAATCTGGCCCAACCATTCCGGGCCAATGGTCACAGAAATGCTGGTACGGGCCAAATGGCGACCGTGGCCAGAATTCCCCACAACGCTCGCCTTTGGTGCGGTGGCCGCCAGTTCCGCCATCCTTTCGTTGCATTGGGCCGACACGCCGGATGAGTTCTGGCTGGCTGTTGGCCTCATGTCGACCCTGCTGGCCGCCCTGATCCTGTGGGCCAAAGACGCGCGCGCCCTGCAGGATATGACCGTGCTGCCCGCCATCGGGCTGATCTGGGTCGTGCTGGTGCACGGTCTGGATCACGGTGTCGTTCAGCGCAGCTTTGCCGAGACCTATCTGGAAACGGCTGAGGCGGATTATCCTTGGGTCGTGAGCGTGCTCGTCATGCTCGGGGCGCTGATCACCCTGCTTGCGGCGCGCCGGTCCTTTGCCGCCGGGCGATACGCGGTCGTCTGGGCCGGAGCGGCGGCTCTGTTTGCGCCGCTCATGGCCATCGCGCTTGAGGTCGGCTGGCACCCGGCGGAGGTCATCGGCGCTTACCCATGGGCCCTGCATGCCATCGCCTTAGGCGCGCTGATGGTTATCCTTGCGGAACGGTTCGCCCGAGCGGACGGCGAGAACCGGATGCGTGCCGCGCTGGCCACCTTGTCCGCCTTGTCCTGCCTGGCCTTTGCCTGCGTCATCGTGCTCAGCTCTGCCGCGCTGACGATTGCTTTGGTTGCGACGGTCGTGGTCGCCGCCGCGCTGGATCGGAAGTTCACTCTGCCACCGATGAGCTGGTTCATCTGGGCGGGCGTGTTCACGGTCACGGTTCGACTGGTTCTGAACCCGGGGCTGGACTGGGCCGACGCTGCGCCGGTATGGGAAATGACGCTGGTTTATGCAGCGGCGACACTCGGGTTTCTGGCGGGCTGGCGGATTTTGACCCCGCTGCAGCGCCCCGTTGCCAAACTGTTGCTGGAAAGCGCGGCCTGGGCAACCGGAGGCATTCTGCTGTCCCTCCTGCTGCTGCGCTGGCTGGAAGGGTTTGGCGAGGGCGGTGCCAAAGACAGCCATTGGGGCCTGGGGCTGCTCTCAGTCATCTGGCTGTTGCTGGCTTATGCGCAGGTTCAAAGGTTCGAACTGGGCGGCAAGCTGAATTATGCGCGATACGCGCTGGCCGCTTTCTTCGCGGCGCACGGTCTGTTTCGGTTGTTCCAGGCGTTGGCCGAGCACAACCCGCTGATCACCCCAAATGCCGATCCGGTGCTGGGGCCGCCCATCCTGAACACGCTGGCCGTGGCCTATCTGCTGCCCGCGCTAGCGATTGGGTTCTCCGCATGGCGGATCAAGGCAATGCCCACCCTGCTGCGACAGGCGAGTTTCGCCGCCGCCAGCGCCTTGGTCGCGTTCTGGCTGGGCCTGACCATCCGTCATGTCTGGCAGGGGGCCGAGGGCATGTATCAGGGCAACGGCGTCACTCAGCCCGAGCTTTACACCTATACCATGATACTGTTGCTGATCGGTGCGGTGCTGTTCTACCAGTCCCTCGCGCGCCGGTCGGACCTGATGCGCAAGGCTGGGCTGGCCGTGATCGGGCTGGCGGTGGCCAAGGTGTTTCTGATCGACATCTCGGGCCTTGGCGGGCTGATCCGGGTGTTCTCGCTGCTGGCTTTGGGGCTGGCATTGGCGGGGCTCGCATGGCTCAACCGTTGGGCCAAGCTGCGCCATTTGCCGCAAGGGTCGGAACCTCTGGACCATTAGGCGTGGCCGCCTTATAAGCGCGGCCATGCATGACCGTTTGGCCATCATTATTCGAATTATATCCCCGGCGCTCTGATACCACGAGACGCCGGGCAAAGGTGCTTGAGATATCGCACTGACCGCTTCGATCCACATGACGACAAGACCATCCTGAGGACGCCCCCAATGTGCGCCGAGACACCTGACTACAAAGACACGCTGAACCTGCCTAAAACCGATTTCCCCATGCGCGCGGGCCTGCCCAAGCGCGAGCCCGCATGGCTGGAGCGTTGGGAGAAGATCGGCGTCTATGACCGCCTGCGCGAGAAACAGGGCCGGACGCCGTTTACCCTGCACGATGGCCCCCCGTATGCGAACGGTCACCTGCATATCGGCCACGCGCTGAACAAGACCATCAAGGACATGATCGTGCGGTCCCATCAAATGATGGGTCATGACGCGCGTTACGTGCCCGGCTGGGACTGCCATGGCCTGCCGATCGAGTGGAAGATCGAGGAACAGTACCGCAAGAAGGGCAAGAACAAGGACGAGGTGAACATCGTCGACTTCCGTCAGGAATGCCGCAAGTTCGCCGAAGGCTGGATCGACATCCAGCGCGAAGAGTTCAAGCGTCTGGGCATAACCGGCAACTGGCCCGATCCCTACATCACCATGGACTATCACGCCGAAGCCGTGATTGCTGACGAGTTCATGAAGTTCCTGATGAACGGCACGCTTTATCAGGGGTCCAAGCCTGTGATGTGGTCGCCCATCGAAAAGACGGCTCTGGCCGAGGCCGAGGTCGAGTATCACGACAAGGAAAGCTTCACCATTTGGGTGAAGTTCAAGGTCGTGAACACCGGGGATGTCACGCTGGACAATGCCTATGTGGTGATCTGGACGACGACGCCGTGGACCATGCCGTCGAACAAGGCGGTGGTGTATGGCGAGGATATCTCTTACGGCCTCTATGAAGTTACGGGCCGTCCCGAGGAATGCTGGGCACGGATCGGCGAACGCTATCTGCTGGCCGATGACCGCGCCGCGGATGTGTTTGCGCGCGCGCGTCTGGACGATTCCATGTATCGACGCCTGTGTGATGTCACGCAGGAGGATCTGGCTAAGATTCAGCTGACGCACCCGCTGGCCGGGGCCGAGGGTGGCAATGGCGAATGGGACGACATCCGTGATTTCCGTGCAGCCGATTTCGTGACCGATACCGAAGGCACCGGCTTTGTCCACTGTGCGCCGTCGCACGGGATGGAGGAATTCGAGCTTTATCGCGATCTGGGCATGTTGGAACAGGTCATCACCTATAACGTGATGGACGATGGCTCTTTCCGCGCTGATCTGCCGTTCTTTGGCGGCAAGTATATCCTCTCCCGCAAAGGGGGCGAGGGCGACGCAAACAAAGCCGTCATCGACAAGCTGGCCGAGGTCGGCGGGTTGCTGGCGCGCGGCAAGATCAAGCACAGCTATCCGCATTCTTGGCGCTCCAAGGCTCCGATCATCTACCGCAACACGCCGCAGTGGTTTGCATCCGTTGACCGCAAGCTTGACGACTGCATGGGCGAGATGGGCGACACCATCCGCGAACGCGCCCTGCGATCCATTGACGAGCTGGTCAAGTGGACGCCGCAGACCGGTCGCAACCGTCTGTATTCAATGATCGAGGCCCGCCCGGATTGGGTTCTGTCCCGCCAGCGCGCATGGGGTGTGCCGCTGACGTGTTTCACCAAGAAAGGCGCTCTGCCCACCGACGCGGACTACCTGCTGCGCAACGAAGACCTGAACGCGCGCATCAAGGCGGCGTTCGAGAAGGACGGTGCGGATATCTGGTACACCGATGGGTTCAAAGAGAAGATCCTCGACGGCATCGCCAACCCCGACGATTACGATCAGGTCTTCGACGTACTGGACGTGTGGTTCGACTCAGGGTCCACCCATGCTTTCGTGCTGCGGGACCGTGAAGACGGCACCGAGGACGGTATCGCCGATGTTTACATGGAGGGCACTGACCAGCACCGTGGGTGGTTCCATTCGTCCATGTTGCAAGCCTGTGGCACCAAGGGGCGGGCACCGTATCGCAACGTAGTGACCCACGGCTTCACGCTGGATGCCAAAGGCAACAAGATGTCCAAATCGCTGGGCAACACCATCGTGCCGGAAGAGGTCGTCAAGCAATACGGCGCCGATATCCTACGCCTGTGGGTTGCTCAGACCGACTACACCGCTGACCAGCGGATCGGGCCGGAGATCCTGAAAGGCACCGCCGACAGCTATCGCCGGTTGCGCAACACGATGCGGTTCATGCTGGGCTCGCTGGCGGATTTCACCGAGGCTGACCGGGTCGCGCCCGAAGACATGCCGCGCTTGGAACGCTGGGTGCTCAGCCGTCTGGCCGAGTTGGATGAGCAGGTGCGCAAGGGCTATGCCGCGTTCGATTTCCAGGGCGTGTTCAGCGCCGTGTTCACCTTTGCCACCGTCGATCTGTCGTCCTTCTATTTCGACGTCCGCAAGGATGCTCTGTATTGCGACGGCGACAGCCTGCGCCGCCGCGCGGCGCGCACCGTTCTGGATACCCTGTTCCACCGCCTGACCACATGGCTGGCCCCGGTTCTGGTCTTCACCATGGAAGAGGTCTGGCTGGAACGATTTGGCGGTGACGACAGCTCGGTCCATCTGGTGGACTTCCCGGAAACGCCCGCCGATTGGCGCGATACGGAACTGGAAACCAGCATGGCCAAAATCCGCCGCGTCCGCCGCGCTGTAACTGCCGCGCTCGAAGTACAGCGGCAAGACAAGGTGATCGGGTCCAGCCTCGAAGCAGCACCGATTGTGCATGTCGAAGACGCTGGCACCCGCGACTTGCTGGCCACCTTCGACGTGGACGATCTGTGCATCACCTCGGGCCTGACCGTGAGCGGCGATCCGGCTCCGGCCGAGGCGTTCCGCGTGCCCGAAATCGAAGGCATCGCGGTTCTGTTCGAGAAAGCCGACGGCGACAAATGCCAGCGCTGCTGGAAAATCCTGCCCGATGTGGGCCGCCACACCCATGAGGGCGTCTGTGGCCGCTGCGACGAGGCGCTAAGCTAAGCCGCCCGCCCCCTCGGCCACCCGAGGGGGCTATTTCGGCGCCTCATGCGCCTTGGGGTGGAACAGGTCGAACCCGATCTCGTCGCCTGTCAGCACGCGCCAGACCTCATGATCGGTGAAATACCCCGTATGCCCGCCGGGCGGGACGGGGATGTTGCGTGTTTTGGGGATCAGCTTGCCCTCGATCCTTGTGCCGACAAAGTCGTCCTCGCGGAATATGTTGAACCAAGCGGCTTTCAGGCCCTTGGGGTCGACCGTGAACATCTCGGGGAAATAGCGCTGATAGATATGCGTCACCGGAGAGCCCATGGTGATCAGCGTCACCGGTCGGCCCTTGATGCGGCGCTGCACCCGCTTGTCGGCCAGCATCTGGGTCGCGATCACTGTGCCCTGCGAATGCGAGATCACAGTGATCTGATCCGCCGGAAAGACATCCAACGCGTAGTAGAGCGTTCTGTAGAACCGCTCATCAATTAACCGGCGCGCCGGGTAGTTCCGGCATCTGGCGGCCAGATCCCAGCGCAGCGCACATTTGTCCCGGATCGCGTAGGTCACGATATCGCGGGCAACGCCCAGCCCCGCAGCGACGAAATCCGAAAACCGATACAGCATCGCCGTCGCCCCCAGCACAGCGATCCCGATCATCCCCTGCGCGTCCGCCAGTCGGTTCAGCGCCCTGCCGGTTAAGCTGCAATCGGGTCCGGACCCCTCTGACCCAGAGGTGGCGTCGCAGTGTAGATCAAGGCCCAGAACCTGCAGGGTCAGCTCTCGCAGAGCAACCAAACCCAGCACCACCGCCGCGATCAGAAACACGCCTTGCGCCAGCCTGTTGATGATTGCGCGGCTCAGGAAGCTGTGTTTCTTGTACAGTTTCTCTTTGCCCAGCTTTCGCCCCACGAACAGGCCGATGCCGACGACAACCAGCAAAACGACCGCGCCAAAGGCCACCCCCAGCGTGTCGAGAGAGCCGCGCAAGTTGTTGTCGAACAGGTTGATCAGCGTTTGGCTGGACAGGCTGGGCACGCTTTTGACCAGTTGCTCGAATGTCAGCCAGAGACCGGCGATGAAGAACATCCAGAAGACCAGCATGCCCGCGCAGATGCTGGGGTAGAGCCGCCGGTGCCCTGGTAAGGCAGTTTTGACTTGCAGCGGGGTGAGCGCGACCAGATACAGCGCAATCGTGATGAAAATCAGCGCGGTCCAGAAGGCGGCGAGCACCAGAATCTGAAACACGACAAACTGCTCCAACCCGCTGGCGCAGTTGACGTTGGCCGGGTCGCAGACATGCCCCCACATCCCTGCGCCAAGCGGCCCGGTCACAAGCGCCAGCGCCAGAACCGCGCCCATCGGGGCCGCGCCGCGCCAGAAGACGCGCCTCAGGTAGGTTGGGGCGGTTTTCTGCCGCTTGGACCCGAAACCGGCCATGCCCAGGTAGATCAGCAGTAACAGACTGAACAGCGCGGTTGGGGTTTGTGCAAAGTCCAAGGGCAGCAGTTCGATCATCACGGCTGCGGCTCCGACTAGCAAAAAGGCGTTTAATGGCGCAACCGCACCGAAGAAAATCCAGGTGAACAGATGCACGATCTGGGCGGCGAAAGTGTTCCGACCGTTGGCGTCCGACGGATCGACCCCTTTGCGCGCATGGGTCTGTTCGACATTGTCCATCGCCAGATAGCCCAGCGCCAAAACCACCCAGATCAGGTCGATCAGCGTTTTGATGGCCCCCTTGGGTTTGGGGGACCGGTCGGCCCAATATACCTCGGCAAACAGCGCCTGATCGGTGCTGTCCTGCGGCTTGGTCACCTTGCGCAGGTGCACCTTGTACAGGCTGGCATTGCGGCTGCGGCCATCAAAGGGCGTCTCGGCGAGTTCGATCATCTGGCGGTCGATCTCGACCGGCGGCTGAGGGTGCCCGTCCAGCCAGGTCGTGGCCGCGCCTGCCACCTGATCGACGGTCTCGCCGGGCTTTTGCTCACCAATCCCATGAACGGTAAGGATTAAATGCCGCCCCATTCCAGCCTCCGAATTTCTCAATCTATGTGAGGAGATTAGCATAGAGGTCATCCAGCGCCTAACGGTGGCTTTCCGCGCTTGCGCCGAGGCGGGTGATCTGGAACTCTTGGCGCATGGCGATGATTGCAGTGGATACGCAGTTCGGGCGGCTCGGGATTGAAGAAAGTGATGGCGCGATCACGCGGCTTGTCTGGAACGGCAGAGATGAGGGCGAGGCGACCCCTCTGCTGCACGAGGCTGCGGCTCAGATGCGAGCGTATGATACCGGGCAACTGCAGCGGTTTGATCTGCCTTATCACGTCGAAGGCTCGGAGTTTCAGAGACAGGTCTGTGATCTGATGTTTGCCATCCCGCTGGGGGAAACGCGTACCTACGGCGACATCGCGAAAGAGCTGGGCCAGCCCGCGCAGCCGGTGGGGCAGGCCTGCGGGGCCAATCCCATTCCGGTCATCATTGCCTGCCACCGGGTGCTGGCCGCCAGCGGTCTGGGTGGGTTTTCGGGCGACGGCGGGATTGAGACCAAGGTGGCCCTGTTGCGCCACGAACGGGCTGCCGGGCTGTTGATCTGAGTGTCGGAAATCTGTTGCAATCCCGGGGCCTCGGGCACAACTTATGTCTCATAGTGAATGTGAAGGACCGGATTGAATGACTACCGAAGCAGACCGCGCCGCCCGTAAGAAGGCCATCATTGATCACCTGATGTCGCTGGAAGAACAGGAACTGGCGACCGCGCAGGCACATTACGACGCGTTCATGAAGGACGCCCAACTGGATGACCGCGAAGGGCATGACAAGGATGACATTGCCGCCTCGCGCGAGAATGCGGATCTGGCGGCGGCCTTTGATGCTCCGGTCCATGCCCATCACGCCAAGATCGACGTCATTGAGAACACCGATTTCGGCCTGACCGACACGGTTCAGCCAGGCGCGGTGATCAAGTTCAACAACCGGCGTTTTGTGGTCTGCGTGTCCACCACCCGGTTCGATGTGGACGGCAAGACCTATATGGGTATTTCAACCCAAAGCCCGATTTATCTGGCCATGGTCGGCCTGCAAGAGGGCGATCTGTTCACCCATAACGGGACCGAGTTCGAGGTGCAGGAGGTCCTGTGACCCGCCCCCGCTAGCCGCGTTGCGGGATGATCTGCTGTGCGATCCCGGCAAAGACCAGATACAGGCTGGTGATGACCAGCCCCCAATGCGCCCAGCTTTCGGGGTGGAAATCGACCCATGCGGCCCAGCCCGCGAAAAAGGTCCAGGCGAAAGCCATCGGCAGCGTGATGCTGCGCCAGCGTTCGGTGCGCACCGGGTGGACGAATTTCAGTGGTAGGAACATCGCCAGTGACAGCAGCGACACCATCAGCAGGATCAACCAGAAATTCGGCTCGAGCGCGAAGATCACGATTACGAACATGTTCCAGCATCCGGGAAAGCCGGAAAAGGAGTTGTCCTTGGTCTTCATGCGAGTGTCGGCAAAGTACATCGCGCTGGCAAAGGTGATGACGATGATCGCGAACCAGCCGGTCCAGCCGTCCATCAGCCCGGATTTGAACAGAGCGAAGGCGGGAATAAACACATAGGTCAGGTAGTCGATGATCAGATCCAGCAGCACGCCGTCAAACTCCGGAGCGTTGTGTTTGACCTGATAGTGCCGCGCCAGCGGGCCGTCGATGCCATCCACGATGAACGAGACGACCAGCCACAGATACATCAGGCTCCACTTCTCTTCGACGGCTGCCAGCATGGCCAGCATGGCGAAAACGGCTCCGGTTGCGGTGAAAAGATGAACGGCTAATGCTTTGAATCTAAGTGTCATGGTCGTGTCATGTACGAACCAGCCCTGAGATGCAAACCAAAAGCCCCGTCAGGTGGACCTGATCGTCAGGCTTTGGGATGGGCGCGGTTGTAGACTTCCATCAGACGGGCCGTATCGACAGCGGTATAGGCCTGTGTTGTCGATAGCGAGGCGTGGCCCAGCAGTTCCTGAATCGCGCGCAGGTCGCCGCCTGCGGACAGCAGGTGCGTGGCAAAGCTGTGGCGCATCGCGTGCGGCGTCGCGGTGGCGGGCAGCCCCAGTTGCATGCGCGCCTTGGCCATGACGCCTTGTATGGCGCCGGGGTTCAGCGGGCCCCCGCGAACGCCGCGAAACAGGGCAGCTTCCGGTGTCTGAGGGTGCGGGCAGAGGCGGGCATAGCGATCCACCGCCTCGCGCGCCGCAGGCAGAACCGGAACCACACGTTCCTTGTTGCCTTTCCCGACAATGCGGAGGGTTGGCGGCAAGGGCGCGTCAGCGCCGGTCAGCGACAGCGCCTCGGAGATGCGCAGTCCGCAGCCATACAGCAGGGTAACAACGGCCACATCCCGGGCGGCGACCCAGTCCGAGCCGGACTGCAACTCGACCGTGTCGATCATGGCGCGGGCGGCGTCCTCGGCCAGTGGGCGGGGGAGTTTCTTGGTGAACTTGGGTGCGCGGATGGACAGGACGGCGGTTGGTTCAAAGCCTTCCCGCTCAGCCAGCCACCGATAGAAGCTTTTCACGGCGGAAAGCTTGCGCGCCAGCGACCGCGCACCGACGCCCGAGCCCCGCTGATCGGCCATCCAGGCCCGCATATCCGCGATCGTTATTCGCTCCAGCGCGGCTAGCCCCTGACGCTCGGCATGGTGCAGGGTCATGAAGGACAGAAACTCGGTCACATCGCCGCGATAAGCGGTCTGCGTGTTTTGGGACCGTCCTGCCAGCGCCCCCAGACTGTCCAGCCAGTGCTGCAACGCATCGCGGCAGGCTGGAGAGATCAGGCTCACGACAGCCAGTGGCGCATCGAGCGTTCGAACACGCCGGCAAAAAAGGTCAGAAGATCGGTTCCAAGCTGGGGCGTAAAGTGCCGTGCGTCCTTGGCCCCCATGACAATCATGCCCGGCAGGCGGCCTGTGCCCAGATCAAGTTTCAAACAGGCCTCGGACCGCAACAGATCGCTTTGCGTGCCGTATATCCGCCGGTTGGGTTGGTGTACCTCGCGCAGCGTTACCTCGCGCGCGGGGCTGCTGCGGTCATAGGTCAGGTAGTTTTCGATGAAACCCGGCTCAACAATGGTCAGAACACCGCCCAGCTTGTCGATGGCAGGGTCGTCCTGCACCACGGTGGTTTCCAAAACCAACGTGATCTTGTCGACCCGCAGGATCTCGGCCACTTCGGTGCCAAGCGTGCGCAGGAAGTCTTCGAACTCGACCGGTTCCAGCAGGCGCAGGATGGCGCGGTGCACCTGATTGGTGCCCGCCAAATTCTCGTAAGCCGCCGCGATGACCGAGCGATGCGTATCCTCAAGCCGGTCCAGCCGTTCTTCGAGCCGCTGCATGGCGATGCCGCGCAGGTCGATCACATTGTCCCCGCGGGCCTGTTCGTTGGCCGAGACCAGCGCCTGCATCAGGTCCTTGTCGTCCAGCAAGGCGTCCGGCTCAGCCAGAATCGCCGCGCGGAGGTTATCCTCGAGTTTTGGGTTGCTGCTCATGTCCTGCCCGGTCTTTTTTTGATTGAGGGGCTTATAACATAGCCTACCGGGTTTGACTCGGGAAAAATGCACGTTTTGCGCGATTATACAGGGTGTGTGTCGGGGGCTCCCGCCGCCCATGCGCTGATCAAAGATCAGCTTTGGCCGTTGGGTCGGGCGCGGTGCCTATCGGCACCGCGCGGTCGTGCAGATGATCAGAGGATTTTCTGACCGGTCTTGGCCCAGTCGGCCAGGAAGGTCTCGAGCCCTTTGTCGGTCAGCGGGTGATCGGCCAGTTTCTTGATCACGGCAGGGGGTGCGGTGATCACGTCTGCACCGATGCGGGCGCTGTCGGTCACGTGGTTCACCGAACGGATCGAGGCGGCGAGGATCTCGGTTTCGAACCCATAGTTGTCATAGACCTGACGGATATCGGCAATCAGGTCCATGCCATCGAGGTTGATATCGTCCAGACGTCCGATGAAGGGCGAGATGAAGGTCGCGCCGGCTTTGGCGGCCAGAATCGCCTGATTGGTCGAGAAGCACAGGGTCACGTTGACCATTTGGCCTTCGTCGCTGAGCGTTTTGCAGGTTTTCAGGCCAGCCCATGTCAGCGGCACTTTCACGGCGATGTTCGGTGCGATCTTGGCCAGCTTGCGGCCTTCGGCGATCATGTCGTCGGCCTCGGTCGCGACAACCTCGGCGGACACAGGGCCGTCGACCAGATCGCAGATCTCTTTGGTGACTTCCAGAATGTCGCGGCCCGACTTCAGGATCAGCGAGGGGTTGGTGGTGACGCCGTCCACCATGCCCAGATCGTTCAGTTCGGCGATGGCGTCGATCTCTGCGGTGTCTACGAAGAATTTCATGAGGGCAGTCCTTTGATGGGTTGGCCTTGGTCGCGGATGGCTTTACCTCAAAGAGACCCACGCTGGAACCCCCTGCATAGGATATGCTGTGAGCGCTAACGGATTTTTCGACGAAGGAGAGCTGGTTGCGGTGCTGACAACCCAGCCGCTGGACCGGACGCTGGATTACAAAGCGCCCGAAGGTGGGTGTTTTCTGGGTGCATTCGTTGAAGTCCCGCTGGGGCCACGTAAAGTTCTGGGTGTGGTCTGGGGGCCGGGGCAGGGTGGCTTTGATCTGGCCAAGGCGCGATCGGTGATCCGGGTGCTTGAGGTCGCGCCGATGCGCGAGGAAATGCGGTTGTTTCTTGGGAAAGTCGCGGATTACACGCTGACGCCGATGCCTGCGATGCTGCGTTTGGCGACCCGCGCGCCGGGGCTGGGCGACCCGCCGTCGATGCGCAAGGTTTACCGGCTGGGTGATGCTCAGCCGGATCGCATGACCGACGCGCGGACGCGGGTGCTGGAGGTTTTGCGGGATTATGGTGGCTTGGCTTTCACGCTGAAAGAACTGGCCGAGCAGGCCGGGGTGACCTCCTCGGTGGTCAAAGGCTTGGTCAAGCAAGGCGCGGTGCGGGAAGAGGACAGCCCGCGCGATTTGCCCTATCCGCGTCTGGACCCCGATCTGCCCGGGAAAGCGCTGACCGAGGATCAGGCGGCTGCGGTTGCGCGGCTACAGGCGGGGCAGCGGACGGGGGATTATGGCACGACGCTGCTGAAGGGTGTGACGGGTTCGGGCAAGACCGAGGTTTATCTTGAGGCGGTGGCTGAGGCGCTGCGCATGGGGCGGCAGGCGCTGGTTCTGCTGCCCGAGATTGCTCTGACCGCCGAATTCTTGACGCGGGTCGAGGCGAGGTTTGGCGCGCGGCCTGCCGAGTGGCACTCGGGCGCGACCATGACCGAACGCCGCCGGGTCTGGCGTATGGTCGGGCAGGGCGAGGCGCAACTGGTCGTGGGGGCCCGGTCGGCGCTGTTCCTGCCGTTCCGCGATCTGGGGCTTGTGGTGGTCGATGAGGAACACGACACCTCTTACAAACAAGAGGATGGCGTGCATTACAGCGCCAGAGATATGGCTGTGCTGCGGTCCTCGATCTGCGGGGCGCGGGTGATTCTGGCCAGCGCAACGCCCTCGCTGGAAAGCTGGGCGAATGCGGAGGCGGGGAAGTATGAGCGGCTCGACCTGACCGCGCGATTTGGCGCGGCGGTGCTGCCCGAGATGAAGCCCATCGACATGCGCGCCGAGCAGATGCAGCCGGGGACGTGGATTTCTCCCTCGCTGCGGCAGGCGGTGCGGCAGCGGATCGAACGCGGTGAACAATCGCTGTTGTTTATCAACCGTCGTGGCTATGCGCCGGTGACTTTGTGCCGGGCCTGCGGCGAACAGATCGCTTGTGATCATTGCGACGCGCGTATGGTCGAACACCGTTTCCTCAAACGCCTGATGTGCCATCAATGTGGTGAGACCAAGCCGATGCCCGAAGCCTGTCCGTCCTGCGGGGTCGAAGGCAAGCTGGCTCCGGTCGGGCCGGGGATCGAACGGCTGGCGGAAGAGGCCGAGGCGACCTTCCCTGAGGCCAAGATCGCCATGCTCAGTTCCGATCTGTTCGGCTCGGCCCGCGCGCTGAAGGCGAAGATCGAGGAGATTGCCGAAGGGGACGCCGATATCGTCATCGGCACGCAGCTTGTTGCCAAGGGACATAACTTTCCCAAGTTGACGCTGGTGGGCGTGATCGACGCTGATCTCTCCTTGCACGGGGCAGACCTGCGTGCGGCGGAACGGACGTTCCAGCTGATGCGGCAGGTTGCGGGTCGTGCGGGCCGAGCGGACAAGCCGGGTCAGGCTTTGCTGCAGACCTTTCAGCCTGAACACCCGGTGATCCGGGCCATTCTGTCGAGCGACGAAGAAGGGTTCTGGAAAGCCGAAGCGGCGGGGCGGCAGGCTGCGGGCGTCCCTCCCTATGGGCGCATGGCCGGGATCGTCTTGTCCGGGCCAGAGGTCGGTCCGGTCTTCGATATCGGCAACGCGATGGCACGGAACGATGCGCCTCTGCGCGCCGTCGATGCGCAGGTCTTTGGCCCCGCGCCTGCGCAGATTGCCCGCATCCGTGGCAGGCACCGCGTACGCCTGTTGGTCAAGGCCCCCAAGGGCGCGCCGATTCAGGACGCCATCGCCCGCTGGATCGCGCCATTGCGGCTGAAAGGCGACATCCGTCTGACCGTCGATATCGACCCGCAGAGTTTTTACTGATCTCTGCATTACCGCAGAGCTGATGTGCACCGCCTGCTTCCCCCTCGCCAAATCACGAAAATAGGCGTAGAGGGAGTCCCATGCTGAAACCCATGCCCCTGTCTGAGGCGCAGAGCCTTCCGTTCTGGCGCCGCCCGATCACGCTCTTGTTCGTGATGGCGCTGACGATGCCCATTGCGTTCAATGGGTGGAGCGCGCTGCTGAACAATTTCGTTATCGAAGTGGCGAATTTCGACGGAGCTGACATCGGTCTTTTGCACACGGTACGCGAGATTCCGGGGTTCCTAGCAGTGGGCGTGATCGCCGTAATCCTGTTCATCCGCGAGCAGGTTCTGGCAATGATCTCGCTTATGATGCTGGGCGTTGCAACGGCGGTGACCGCATGGTTCCCCAGCCTTGGCGGCTTGTTGTTCGTGACCCTGTTCAGTTCGATCGGGTTTCACTACTACGAGACCGTGAACCAGTCGCTGCAACTGCAATGGCTGCCGAAAGACCGCGCGCCGCAGGTGCTGGGCTGGCTGGTGGCCATGGGCTCAGCCGCGACGGCGGTTGTTTACGGCCTGATCGTGCTGACATGGGAGCGGTTCGATCTGTCCTACAACACGGTGTTCATGGCGACCGGAGGGGTCACGGCCCTGCTGGCGCTGTTCTGCCTGCTGGCCTATCCGCAATTCGACGCGCCCACGCCGCAGACCAAGAAACTGGTCCTGCGCAAACGCTATTGGCTGTACTACGCGCTGCAATTCATGGCAGGCGCGCGACGGCAGATTTTCATCGTGTTCGCAGGCTTCATGATGGTCGAGAAGTTTGGGTTTGAGGTCCATGAACTCACCAGCCTCTATCTGATCAACCTGATGATCAACATGATGGCCGCCCCGTTGCTGGGGAAAGCCGTGGCGAAGTTCGGCGAGCGCCGCACCCTGATCTTCGAATACACTGGCCTCGCCATCGTTTTCGCGGCCTATGGTGGCATCTACTGGTTCGGCTGGGGTGTGGTGCTGGCGGCGATCCTTTATGTGATCGACCATGTGTTGTTCGCGCTGGCGCTGGCGTTGAAGACCTATTTCCAGAAAATCGCCGATCCGGCGGATATCGCGCCCACCGCCGCGGTGGCCTTTACCATCAACCATATCGCAGCCGTGTTCCTGCCTGCGCTTCTTGGGTTGCTCTGGGTTGTGTCTCCGGGGGCGGTATTTGGCACGGCGGCGGCGATGGCCCTGATCTCACTGGCGCTGTCTCTGCTGATCCCGCGCCATCCGGAGCAAGGGAATGAGACCATCCTGACGAAATACGCCCCGGCCCCTGCGGAATAAGCGCAAACGCTTGACCTTGCCGCCCCGCCGCCCTAGGCGCAGGTACAGTTTTGACAGGAGACCCCCATGCCCACATTCACCGCGCTCACCACCCTGACCGGCAAGACCGCCGCCGAAGGTCTGGGCGAAGCGATGGAGCGTCTGGACCCCGAACCAACCGGAGTTGGGGTGTTCGAGGTCGAGGATGGTTCTGGCCTGTGGGAAGTAGGCGGCTATTTCACCGAAGCCCCGGACGAAACCGCGCTGGCGGTTCTGGCCGCCGCGTTCGAAGCCAAGCCCTTTGTTGTTTCGGAGCTGCCCGAAACCGACTGGGTCGCTCATGTGCGCCGCGAACTCGCCCCAGTCGAGGCAGGGCGCTTTTTCGTCTACGGCAGCCACGACGCCGACAAGCTGCCCGAGGGGCGAATCCCCCTGCTGATCGAGGCCGCGATGGCGTTTGGCACCGGGCATCACGGTACCACTCTGGGCTGCCTCAAGGCGCTGGACCGGCTGTTGGACGACGGGTTCACGGCCAAAAAAGTCGCCGATATCGGCTGCGGCACGGCAGTTCTGGCGATGGCCGCCGCGCGGGTCTGGGAGGGCGAGATTCTGGCCAGTGACATCGACCAGGTCGCTGTCGATGTGGCCGAGGCCAACCTGAAAGCAAACGGCATGTCCGGCGCTGTGCGCTGCGTCGAGGTGGCTGGATTCGATCATCCCGAACTGCAATCCGCAGCGCCCTTTGATCTGATTTTTGCCAATATTCTCAAGGGCCCGCTGGTTGCCCTGTCACCGGAAATCGCAGCGAATCTGCGGGTTGGGGGGCATGCGATTCTGTCGGGAATCCTCAATGAACAGGCCGATGACGTGGTCTCGGTTTATTCCCAAAACGGCTTCAATCTGGCCGCCAGGGATGAGATTGGTGAATGGACGACGCTAATCTTAACGAAACAGGGCTTAAATTAGGCCATTTGCTGGAGTTTTATGGATTTTCGCCACGCTTTTGTCGCAATCTCTTTCTAGCCTTTTTTGACTAAGTCGAGGGGGGCGGTTTGTTGGAGGCTGCCATGACTGGAAAGCAACTGGAGTTTAATCAGCGCGTTCATCGCCTGAACAAAAAGCATCAGAAACTAAGCCACGGCTATCGTGCGACCATGCGCAAGGATGGGCTGGTGGTGATGAAGCCACAACGCGTGCGCTCGGGCGTTCCGGCCAGGGTGCTGCTTTTCAGCCTGTTGGGGTTCTTCGCCTTCAAAACCTTCCTGCTGTCCAGCCTCGGGCCAACCGGATATGAATACAGGGTCGACGCCTTGAAAGAAGGCACCTCGGTCGAACAGGCCGGGGCCTGGGTGATGCAGATCGACCCGCTGTCACAGTTTCTCTCGGTCCAGTTGAACAAAGTCCTGTACTGAGTTCTTGCTGATCCAAACAAAAACACCGCGTGCCATCCGGGCGCGCGGTGTTTTCTGTTTTGCCCCATAGGGAGGAGGAAAGGGCAAGTTTAAGGGATGGGTCTTACCGACGGCCTTCGGCGATGGTGTCGATGTCGCCGCGGCACAGGCCGATATCGTCCAGTTCGCGGTCGCTCAGACCGCCCAGCGCGTTGCGGGTGACGCGGGCGTCGTTCCAGTCCACAGCGGCCATCACGGCCGATGCGAAATAGGCGCCGATACGGCCAACGAGGCCGAACGAGCCAGTGGTGGCAAAGCGGTTGGTGTCCAGTGCAGCCATATCCTGTTTCCTTCTGGTTTGTGTTTACGTTCAGTGTTTCGATCTTCGCGGCATCTAGTGGTGTCATTTCACCGGTGCAAGATCAGTTTTTGCATGTGTCCTATGCATTTCTTGCAATGCTTCACGACGCTGTAATGCCCTTAAATAATTGGTGAATTTGCGCTTATAAACACGTCGAATTCAGGCCATGTGATGTCGCGATCTGTCCTTTCTGTCGCGGCTGGGATAGGCCTGTCGTTTTCCGGCTTCTGGTCAATTCGCTTGGAAAATGTTCACGCTTCGTGCTAGGCGTTGGAAAAAGATCACATAACCCGAGCAGGCCGAGGCAAAACATGCGAATTCTGGGCATTGATCCGGGGCTGAGAACCCTGGGATGGGGCGTCATCGAATCGAATGGCTCCCGTCTGAGCCATATCGCCAATGGTCTGTGCAAATCGGATGGGGACGATCTGGGCGAACGGCTTTTGTCGCTGCATAACCAGATTGTCGAAGTGATTGCCGACCATCAGCCGGATCAGGCGGCGATCGAGCAGACCTTTGTGAACAAAGACGGGGCCGGGACGCTAAAACTGGGCCAGGCGCGGGGCGTGGCCTTGTTGACGTTGGCGCAGGCCGGGCTGCCGGTGGGGGAATATGCGCCCAACCGGGTCAAGAAAACGGTCGTGGGCGTCGGTCATGCCGAGAAAGAGCAGGTTCTGCACATGGTCAAGCTGCAACTGCCGGGATGCCAGCCCAAAGGCGCGGACGCGGCGGATGCGCTGGCGATTGCGATTTGTCATTCTTATTATGGGGCCGCTCCGCAGGCGTGGATGAAAGAGGTGCGCGCATGATTGGCAAACTCACCGGACGGCTGGATTACCGCGCGGCGGATCACGTTCTGATCGACGTGCGCGGGGTGGGCTACATCGTCTATTGCTCGGACCGGACCATGGCGGCGCTGCCGGGTGTGGGTGAAGCGGTCTCGATCTACACGGACATGGTCGTGCGCGAGGATCTGATGCAGCTTTACGGGTTCCTGTCGCTGGTCGAGAAGGAATGGCATCGCCTTCTGTGTTCGGTGCAGGGCGTCGGGGCCAAGGTGTCGCTGGCCATTCTCAGCGCGTTGGGACCGGACGGCGTGAGCCGCGCGATTGCCTTGGGCGATTGGGGCGCGGTGAAGGCCGCCAAAGGGGTCGGGCCCAAGACGGCGCAGCGCATTGTGCTGGACCTCAAGGACAAGGCCCCCGGCGTGATGGCCATGGGCGGCACCGTGACCGAGGCGATGGATGGACCAGCGCTGGAGGTGGTTGAGGCCGAACCCGCACCTGTGCCGCAGCGCGCTCCGAAACCGGCCTCGGGTGCGGCGGCGGCTTCGGCCGGAGCATTGTCGGCGCTGGGCAATCTGGGCTATGGACCGTCGGATGCGGCCTCGGCGGTGGCTGAGGCGGCGGCCAGCCTGCCCGACGCGGGCGAGGCGGAACTGATCCGCGCCGCGTTGAAACTACTGGCTCCGAAAGGCTGAGTGAATGGTAGACGCCGATCCCACCCTGCGCCCCGAGCCAATGCCCGAGGACAATGACCGCGCCCTGCGCCCGCAGGGGCTGGATGAGTTCATTGGTCAGGCCGAAGCGCGTGCCAATTTGCGCATCTTCATCCAATCGGCCCGGCAGCGGGGTGAGGCGATGGATCATACGCTGTTCCATGGCCCTCCGGGGTTGGGGAAGACGACGCTGGCGCAGATCATGGCGCGCGAGTTGGGGGTGAATTTCCGCATGACCTCGGGGCCGGTTTTGGCCAAGGCGGGGGATTTGGCGGCGATCCTGACCAATCTGGAATCGCGGGATGTGCTGTTCATCGACGAAATTCATCGTCTGAACCCGGCGGTGGAAGAGGTGCTGTATCCGGCGATGGAGGATTTCGAGCTGGATCTGGTGATCGGCGAAGGCCCGGCGGCGCGGACGGTGCGGATTGAGTTGCAGCCCTTTACGCTGGTCGGGGCGACCACGCGCATGGGTCTGCTGACCACTCCTCTGCGTGACCGGTTCGGTATTCCGACGCGGTTGCAGTTTTATACGGTCGATGAGTTGCACGAGATCGTCACCCGCAACGCCCGCAAGCTGGGCGCGCCTTCCGACGATGCCGGTGCGCGTGAGATCGCGCGGCGGTCGCGCGGGACGCCGCGGATCGCGGGGCGGTTGCTGCGCCGGGTCGTGGACTTTGCGATCGTCGAGGGCGACGGGCGGATCACCCGAGAACTGGCCGATGGCGCGTTGACCCGGTTGGGGGTCGACAATCTGGGGCTGGACGGGGCCGACCGGCGGTATCTGAAGCTGATCGCCGAGAATTATGCGGGCGGACCTGTGGGGATTGAGACACTCTCGGCGGCTTTGTCGGAAAGCCGGGACTCGCTGGAAGAGGTGATCGAGCCCTATCTGTTGCAGCAGGGGCTGATCCAGCGCACGCCGCGCGGGCGGATGCTGGCGCAGAAGGCGTGGACGCATCTGGGGATGGCGGCCCCCAAGGGGCAGAGCGATCTGTTTGGTTGATGCGGTGCGCTTTAGATTTTATGCCTCCGGCGGCCGTATTTGAAACAAGAAGAAGGGACGGGGCGTGACACCCGATGAAATCGAGGCGCTGTTCACCCGCGAAAGCGGTGAGTTTCTGTTTGCGCGTTGGGGGCGGCCAATTGCGCCGATTGTGTTTGGCGTTGAGGATGAGACACTGGCCACCGTCAAAGGCGCGTTTGAAGCGGTGGTGGCGCTGGCTGGTCACAAGATGGCCGAGACCGATCCGGAGTTGGGGGCCAATTGCATGGTCTTCTTCTTCCGCGACTGGCAGGAATTGCTTGAGGTGCCCGATCTGGATCGGCTGATCCCCGATCTGGCCCCTCTGGTCGAGCGGCTGGTGGCGGCGGATGCCAATCAGTATCGCATCTTTCGGTTCGAAGAAGATGGCGCGATCCGCGCGGCCTTTGTGTTTTTGCGGATGGATCGGGAGATGTCCAAGGTTCCGGCAGAAACCCTTGCGCTGAGCCAGGTGGTGCAGACGATCTTGCTGTGGTCGGATGCTGCCTTTCGCAGTAAATCCCCGCTGGCGATTGCGGGCGAGGCGACGATCCTGCGTCCCGAGATTGCGGCTCTGATCCGCGCGGCCTATGATCCGGTTTTGCCCAGAGCGGCGCGTGACCCGTCCCACGCGTTGCGATTGTTTGCCCGGCTGGAGGCCCCGCAATGAAGCACTTGTACCCGGTTCGTGTGTATTACGAAGACACCGATATGGGTGGGGTGGTCTATCACGCGAACTATCTGAAATTCATCGAACGCGCCCGGTCAGATTGGGTGCGCAAGCTGGGCAATGATCAGAACGCGATGCGCGATTCAGGCATTGTCTGGGTCGTTCGGCGGATTGAGGCGGACTATCTGGCCGCCGCCCGTTTCGAGGATGAGTTGGTGGTAGAAACCGAGATGGTTTCGCTGTCTGGGGCGCGGCTGACGATGTCGCAACTGGTCAAACGCGGTGAGAAAGAAATCTTCCGTGCCGAGGTGACGGCTGTCTGCATGAATGCGGATGGCAAGCCAGTGCGCCTTCCGGCAGAGATTCGCGCATTGATGTAACAATTTGCAGGGCCGGGGTGGTTCTGTTGGCTTTTCGCCCCCAACTGCGTTAGCGTTTGGCAAAACAAGGCCAAACGAATGGCTGTCAGGCAAAACAAAGAGCAGGTTCATGGAAGCTGAAACGCTGGTTCTGGCGCAGGAGATCGATTTCTCTCTGTGGGGGCTTTATGCCCGTGCGACCTTTATCGTCAAACTGGTGATGCTGATGCTGGTTGCTGCATCCTTCTGGTCCTGGGCGATTATAATTCAGAAACTCATCAACTACCGGGCGGCGCGGCGCGAGGCGCAGGTGTTTGACGAAAGCTTCTGGTCGGGCAACCCTTTGGACGAGTTGTTCGAGCAGATCGGAACCCAGCCCGACGGCAGTTCTGAGAAGATTTTTGCCGCCGGGATGATCGAATGGCGCAGGTCGCATCGCAATGATGGGGGGCTGATCGCCGGGGCGACCGCGCGGATCGACAGATCGATGGATGTAGCCATCGCTAAAGAATCTGAGACGCTGCAAAAGGGGCTGCCGGTTTTGGCGACTGTCGGCTCGACCGCCCCGTTTATTGGTCTGTTCGGCACCGTCTGGGGCATCATGAACGCGTTCATCGAGATTGCCGAGCAGCAGAACACCAACCTTGCCGTTGTCGCTCCGGGCATTGCCGAGGCGCTGCTGGCCACGGGTCTGGGGCTGCTGGCCGCGATCCCGGCGGTGATTTTCTACAACAAGCTCAGCGCGGATAGCGACCGTATCGTCGGCGGGTATGAGGCATTTGCCGATGAATTCGCCACCATCCTGTCGCGCCAGTTGGATAGCTGAGCGATGGGGGCGGCGGTTCAGCAACCCTCGGCCGGGAACGGGCGTAGGCGTGGGCGGCGGCGTGGCCGCGCGCAACCAATGGCCGAGATCAACGTGACGCCCTTTGTGGACGTGATGCTGGTACTGCTGATCATCTTCATGGTGGCCGCGCCTTTGTTGACGGTTGGCGTGCCGGTGGACCTGCCGAAGACGGCAGCCAGTGCGCTGCCGGGGGATAGCGAAGAACCGCTGACCGTGACCCTGACGGCGGATGGCCGGGTACAAATCCAGACCACGGATGTTGTGCGCGAAGAATTGATCGGCAAGCTGCGCGCCATCGCGGCTGAGCGCAGCAGTGATCGTGTATTCCTGCGTGCGGATGGGGCGATTCCTTACGCTCAGGTCATGCAGGTCATGGGTGCGCTGAATGCGGGCGGTTTTTCCAATGTGGGTCTTGTGACGGATACCGGCGGGCCAACGCTGGATGATGGGTAAAGGTGAGGTGGCGCGGTGGATACCGGCACCAGGATTTCGGCGATTGCGCATGTCGGCCTGATCGGCTGGGCGCTGTTTGGCGGCGCGTTCCGGTCCGAACCGCTGCCGATGGCCGTGCAGGATGTGTCCGTGATTTCCGCTGAGCAATTTACCGCTATGACCGCGCAAACTAACGCGCCCGAGGTGCCGGTGACGCCCTCGGCTTTGCAGCAGCCGCCGGAGCCGGAAACCGAATCCGGTAGGCCCGAGCAATCACAAGAGGTCGAGCCTCAGCCCGAGCCCGTGACCCCGGCAGAACCCGAGCCCGAAGTCGTGCCGGAAACGGTTGAAGCCCCGCCTGAACCGGAATTGCCCGAGGAACCTCCGGTTCTGACCGAGCCCGAGCCAGAGATTGCCGCCTTGCCGGTCCCGCCCGGACCCGAGGCGCAGCCAAGCCCTTCGGACCGGGTCGCGCCCGAGCCGATTGCACCCCCGCCGCCCGAGGCCAAGCCGGATGAGGTGGAAACGCCGCCGGTGTCCCTGGACGAAGGGGCCGAGGTTCAGCAGGAACAGCAGGATCAGACTGCGCCCGAGGAAGCCGCGCCCGAGATCGTGACAGAGGCGGAGGAAACTGATGAGCAATCCCCCCTGACCTCGCCCCGCCCGCGCGTGCGGCCAAATCGGCCTAACCCGCCGCCCGTACAAGAGGCGGAGGTAACCCCTGAGCCTGAGGCGCAAGAGCCGGAGACCCCTGCGCCAACCGACGAGGCCGCTATCAACGATGCGCTGGCCGAGGCATTGGGCGGCAACAGCGAACCCTCGGGTCCGCCGCTGACCAGCGGCGAAAAGGACGCAATGCGGCTGGCGGTTTCGCAGTGTTGGAACGTAGGGTCGCTGTCAACTGATGCGCTGAACGTTGTGGTGGTTGTCGGGTTTTCCCTGACGCCCGAAGGCAAGGTTGTTGGCGGCAGCCTGCGTATGATCGACAGCTCTGGCGGGTCTGCCGGTGCCGCAAAACAAGCCTATGAGGCCGCCCGCCGCGCAATCCTGCGTTGTGGCGCGAAAGGATACGATCTGCCTGCTGACAAATACGCGCAATGGCAGGATATTGAGATTACATTCAATCCCGAGAGGATGCGGATCAAATGATGAAACTTCTGACCAGCCTCTTTGTTGGCCTGACCCTGATGGCCGCACCGGTCTACGCGCAAAGCGGACCACTGCGTCTGGAACTGGACCAGGGGATTATCGAGCCTTTGCCCTTTGCGGTGCCGAACTTCGTGCCCGACGGCCCGGCTGCGGCGCAATATGCCATCGATATCTCGCGTGTGGTTGCGTCGGACCTGACCGGGACGGGACTGTTCCGCGAAATCTCATCGGAGGCGTTTATCAGCCGGGTCAGCAGTTTCGACGCTCCGGTGCAGTTTGCCGACTGGAAAGCGATCAATGCCGAGGCGCTTGTGACCGGGGCCGTCAATGTCTCGGGCAATCGCCTGACGGTGCGGTTCCGGGTGTGGGATGTGTTCTCGGGTCAGGAACTGGGCAATGGTCTGCAATTTGCGGGCACGACCGAGGGTTGGCGGCGCATGGCGCATAAGGTAGCCGATCAGGTCTACAGCCGGGTAACGGGTGAGGGCGGGTATTTTGACAGCCGGGTCGCTTTTGTCTCGGAAAGCGGGCCGAAGAACCAGCGGCTTAAGCGGCTGGCGATCATGGATTATGACGGCGCAAATGTGCAATATCTGACTGACAGTGCCGCAATCGTGCTTGCGCCGCGCTTTTCCCCCACCGGCGACCGGCTGCTGTATACCAGCTATGAAACCGGCAGCCCGCGTATCTATGTTCTGGACGTGGACCGCGTGAAACGGCAGGTGCTGAACACGCCCGATGGCACGATGAGCTTTTCGCCGCGCTTTTCGCCGGATGGCCGGTCGATTGTCTATTCGCTGATTCAGGGCGGAAACACGGACCTTTGGAAGATGGACCTGGCCTCGGGCCAGAGCACGCGGCTGACTAACACGCCCGCGATCGAGACCGCGCCCAGCTATTCGCCGGATGGCAGCCAGATCGTGTTCGAAAGCGACCGCTCGGGCACGCCGCAGTTGTACATCATGCCTTCAAACGGGGGCGAGGCTACACGGATCAGCTTTGGACAGGGCCGCTATGGCACGCCGGTCTGGTCGCCACGCGGCGATCTGGTGGCGTTCACCAAGCAGAACAAGGGCCGGTTCCACATCGGCGTGATGCGTACCGACGGCAGCGAAGAACGGCTGTTGACCTCATCCTTCCTGGACGAAGGCCCGACATGGTCTCCGAACGGGCGGGTCATCATGTTCACCCGCGAAACGCAGGGCGCAAGCGGTCGGGCGACGCTCTATTCTGTGGATATCTCAGGCCGGAACCTGCGGCCTGTGCGCACGCCCGATGGCGGCAGCGATCCGTCCTGGGGGCCGTTGCAGAATTGATCGCCGCGCGAGCGCGGCAAAGTTCACAAGAAACCGCCCTTGTGATAGACAGGCGGCAATAAAACAAAACACGAGGCACATGAGATGAACGTATTGGGCAGAATTCTTGCAGTGGGCGCGCTGGGTGCGATGGCCGCCTGCACAAGCAACGATCCTTCGGCATTGGGCGGCGGGGGCGCGGGCGGCAGTGGCTCGATCCTGCCGGGTTCGCCCAGTGATCCACGCTCGCCTGCGTATTTCCAACAGACGGTCGGGGATCGGGTGCTGTTCGCGGTGGATCAGTCGACCATTTCTCCGCAGGCGCAGACGATCCTGCAGGGGCAGGCGGACTGGCTGCTGGCGAACCCGGATTATGTAGCCACCATAGAAGGCCACGCGGATGAGCAAGGCACACGGGAATACAACCTTGCGCTGGGCGCGCGCCGGGCCAATGCGGCGAAGGAGTTCCTAATCTCGCGCGGGGTTGCGGGTAACCGCCTGACCACGGTCAGCTATGGCAAGGAACGCCCGATCGAGATTTGCAGCACCGAGGAATGCTATTCCAAGAACCGCCGCGCGGTGACGGTGCTGACCGGTTCAACCTTGGGGTAAGACGATGAGACTTGTTGGATGGGTTCTGGCAGCAGTTGTCGCAACCGCTGGCGTGGCAAAGGCGCAGGATCAGCAGACGCTGGCGGATATTCGTCAGGAACTGACGGTATTGCATGTGGAAATCCAGCGCCTGAAGCGTGAGTTTTCCACCACCGGCTCTCCCGCGCCGAACCTGTCCGGCAGTTCCATTCTGGAACGCGTCGATGCTATTGAGGCCGAACTGCAGCGCCTGACCAGCCAGACCGAGCAGTTGAATCAGCGGGTGCAGAACATTGTCTCCGATGGGACCAACCGGATTGGCGATCTGGAGTTTCGGTTGGTCGAGCTTGAGGGTGGCGATTTATCGACGTTGGGCGAAACATCGACTCTGGGGGGTGAAGAACAGACGGCGACCGCCGTTCTTCCGACGCCAACCGAACCGTCAACCTCGGATCAGGGTGAGTTGGCCGTCGGCGAACAAGCTGATTTCGACACAGCCTCGCAGGCATTGGCGGATGGTGACTTCCAGAACGCGGCGGCTCTGTTCGCGCAGTTCGATACCTCCTATCCCGGCAGCCCGCTTGCGCCCGAGGCACATCTGAAACGCGGGCAGGCGTTGGAGGGTTTGGGCGACACCCGCGAGGCCGCGCGCGCGTTTTTGGCCAGCTTCACCGGCGATTCCGAAGGGGCGTTTGCGCCCGAGGCGCTCTATGAATTGGGGGCCGCGCTGGGCCGGTTGGGGCAGACGGATCAGGCCTGCATCACTCTGGGCGAGGTCGGGGTGCGCTTCCCTGCTTCGGCCACCGTATCTCAGGCCACGCAGGAAATGACGTCGCTGGGGTGTACTTGAGCGAACAGGCCGCCAGCTTACGGTCCGAACTGCGCGCACGGCTGCCTGACCGGCTGCCGAAGCATCTGGGCGTCGCTGTGTCGGGCGGGGGCGATTCCGTCGCGTTAATGCACTTGCTGCACGAGGTTGCGCAGAGCGAACGGGTAGAGGTTTTCGCCGCCACCGTAGATCACGGCCTACGGTCGGAATCCGAGAGAGAGGCGGAAATCGTCGCGGAACAGGCCGCACGTTTGGGCATTCCGCACGAAACCCTGCGCTGGCAGGGGTGGACCGGCGCAGGCAACCTGCAGGATCAGGCGCGGCAGGCTCGGTATGCTTTGTTAACGCAATGGGCTCGGGGCAACGGGGTTGACGCGATCGCGCTGGGCCACACGGCGGATGATCAGGCTGAGACGGTTCTGATGCGGCTGAGCCGGGCCGCAGGTGTGACCGGGCTGTCGGCCATGCCGGTCTCACATAACCGGGACGGGATCGAGATACTGCGCCCGATGCTGGGCATCACCCGCCAGCAATTGCGGGACTATCTTGTCAATATCGGCGTCAGTTGGGTCGAGGACCCCTCGAATCACGACACCCGCTTTGATCGTATCAAGGCGCGTCAGGCACTGGATGGGTTGAAACCTCTGGGAATTTCGGCCGAGACCCTTTCGCGGGTTGCTGAAAATTTAGCACAAGCCCGTGATGCTTTGGCTATTTATACGCAGGAATCCGCCCGCCAGGTCGGCATGGTCGAGGCCGGGGACGTGCTGGTAGACCGCGCCGGCTTCACGGCTCTGCCTGCCGAGATCCGCCGCCGGTTGATGCTGGGTTTTATCGGGTGGGTCGCAGGGCCGGGCTACCCGCCCCGACAGTCCGCGGTCGATCAGGCGATATCCGCGCTGGAAAGCGGGCAGGCAGGGTCCATTGGGGGCTGCTTGTTGGTTCCAGAGGCCGAAAAAACGCGGATTTGCAGGGAGTTTAAGGCGGTCGAGGGGATTAAAGCCACCATCGGGCAGCATTGGGACGGACGGTGGCTATTGACCGGCCCTGAAATCGAAGGGGCTGAAATTCGCGCCCTTGGTGAAAAGGGGCTGCTGTTGTTGCCGGATTGGCGCGCAACGAGGCGGCCGCGCCTTGCGCTGCAATCCACTCCGGCGCTTTGGCAGGGGGATACGCTGCTTTCCGCCCCTCTGGCCGGGTTTGAAAACGGCTGGCGTGCTAAATTGACCCCTAAGTGGCCCGAGTTCCACGCTTCGTTTTTATCGCATTGAACCTGCCACAATCATCTCTATTTTAAGAGACAAGCGGCAGGTCCCCATCTGCCGAAATCTTTTGGGAGATTTTCCTTGGGCAACGCTCGTAACATCGCCTTCTGGGTCGTTCTGTTTCTGCTGATCCTTGCACTGTTCAATCTGTTCAGCGGACCGGGCGGAACGCTGCAGAGCAATGAAAGAACCTATTCCGACTTTGTCAGCGCCGTGCAGGGCGGTGAAGTCAAGAATGTGACCCTGGATGGTGAGCAGATCCGCTACACCACACAAAGCGGCGGTACTTACGTCACCATTAAGCCGGGCGATGCCGAGGTCACGAAGCTGCTGATCGACGAAAACATCCCGGTGCGGGCTGAGAAACAACAGCAGTCGGGATTCCAGTCGTTCCTGATCACGCTGCTGCCTTTCCTGCTGCTGATCGGTGTCTGGGTCTATTTCATGAACCGGATGCAGGGCGGTGGCAAAGGCGGTGCGATGGGCTTTGGCAAGTCCAAGGCCAAGATGCTGACCGAAAAACATGGCCGCGTGACCTTTGACGATGTCGCGGGCATCGACGAGGCCAAGGAAGAGCTGGAAGAGATCGTGGAATTCCTGCGCAACCCGCAGAAATTCTCGCGTCTGGGCGGCAAGATTCCCAAAGGCGCGCTGCTGGTTGGTCCTCCGGGCACCGGTAAGACGCTGCTGGCGCGCGCGATTGCGGGTGAGGCGGGTGTGCCGTTCTTCACCATTTCGGGTTCTGACTTCGTGGAAATGTTCGTGGGTGTCGGGGCCTCTCGTGTGCGCGACATGTTCGAACAGGCCAAGAAGAACGCGCCCTGTATTGTCTTCATCGACGAGATCGATGCCGTCGGTCGCCATCGTGGTGCCGGTTATGGCGGCGGCAATGATGAACGCGAGCAAACGCTCAACCAGTTGCTGGTCGAGATGGACGGGTTCGAGGCCAATGAAGGTGTGATCATCCTTGCGGCCACCAACCGTAAGGATGTTCTGGACCCTGCGCTGCTACGTCCGGGCCGGTTTGACCGCAACGTGACCGTCGGCAACCCTGACATCAAAGGGCGCGAGAAGATTTTGGGCGTGCACGCGCGCAAGACGCCTCTGGGTCCCGATGTCGATCTGCGCATCATTGCGCGCGGAACACCGGGTTTCTCAGGTGCCGATCTGGCGAACCTCGTGAACGAGGCCGCGCTGATGGCTGCCCGCGTGGGCCGTCGCTTTGTCACCATGGAAGATTTTGAGAACGCCAAGGACAAGGTGATGATGGGGGCCGAGCGCCGCTCGATGGTGTTGACGCAGGACCAGAAGGAAAAGACCGCCTATCACGAGGCTGGCCATGCCGTTGTCGGCATGACGCTGCCGCTGTGCGATCCGGTTTACAAGGCGACGATCATCCCGCGCGGTGGTGCCTTGGGCATGGTGGTCAGCCTGCCCGAGATGGATCAGTTGAACTATCACCGTGATGAGTGTGAGCAGAAACTGGCGATGACCATGGCCGGTAAGGCCGCAGAAGTCATCAAATACGGTGAGGATCATGTGTCCAACGGCCCCGCCGGTGACATCATGCAGGCCAGCCAATTGTCGCGCGCGATGGTGATGCGTTGGGGCATGTCGGACAAGGTCGGCAATATTGACTATGCCGAAGCGCATGAGGGGTATTCCGGCAACACCGCAGGCTTCTCGGTCTCGGCCCACACCAAGGAACTGATCGAGGAAGAGGTGAAGCGCCTGATCCAGCAGGGATATGAGCGCGCGCACCAGATTCTGACGGAAAAGAACGAGGAATGGGAGCGTCTGGCGCAAGGTCTGCTGGAGTACGAAACCCTGACAGGCGACGAGATCAAGCGCGTCATGAACGGCGAATCTCCGACCGAGGGCGATGACGAAGGCGACAACCCCGATCAGGGCAGCGCGCCCAGCGTGACCGCCATTCCCAAGACCAAGGTCAAGAAGTCTCCGCCGGATGGCGGGATGGAGCCGGAACCAACGGCATAACCAAACCAGACCCGGGCCTTGTCCCGGGTCTTTTCTTTTCGCCCGGTTTGAATTCTAGTGGCCGCTTGAAAAGGGCTTCGGAAAGGGACGATCATGCCGGTTTTGCGCGAAACGGAATTTACGGGCGAGGTCGTCTGGCTGGGCCATGTCCCGGCGGGAAAAAGCATACGGGCTGATGCTGTCAATTCCTTGTCCCTTGATTTTTCCGGCAGCCGGGGAGAGCGGCACGAAGGCGTCAACCGCGCCTCCTGCGTGCGGATGCAGAACATCTACCCCAAGGGCACCGAAATCCGCAACGTGCGGCAACTATCGGTGCTGTCCGAAGAAGAGATGCAGGCGACGGCGGCCGAGATGGGGCTGGACGGGCTGGACCCGTCCTATCTGGGGGTCAGCATCCTGTTGCGCGGCATTCCGGATTTTACCCACGTCCCGCCCTCGTCACGGCTGCAGGGACCCGACGGCGTGACGATCACGGTAGATATGGAGAACCGCCCCTGCGTGATTCCCGGTCGCGAGGTCGAAGCTGATCTGCCCGGCCACGGTGCCGCGTTCAAACCGGCGGCGAAGGGGCGGCGTGGTGTGACGGCGTGGGTCGAACGGCCCGGAGAGTTAGAACTGGGTGACCGGATGAAGCTGTTCGTTCCCGATCAGCGCGCCTGGGCAACTTAAGACACAGGTTTTCCGATCAGAAACGATCAAAGTTGCGTGACGCCACCCTGTAATTGACGCTACGCCGTTTCACGGCATGAATATGTCGGAATCTATATCCACTGCGATTGTGCACAACGGTATGGATTTCTCAGCGCTGACGCTTTGCGTCGGTTTCGCACGGCATTCAATCAGGGACCCTGCCCAATGAGCTATAAATCCGACATCGAAATCGCCCGCGAGGCGAACAAGAAGCCGATCCAGGAAATCGGTGCCAAGCTGGGCATCTCCAGCGACGATCTGCTGCCTTACGGCCATGACAAGGCGAAGGTCAGTCAGGACTTCATCAATTCGGTGCAGGATCGCGAAGACGGCAAGCTGATCCTTGTGACCGCGATCAACCCGACCCCGGCGGGTGAGGGCAAAACCACCACCACCGTGGGTCTGGGGGACGGTCTGAACCGCATCGGCAAAAACGCGATGATTTGTATCCGCGAAGCCTCGCTGGGCCCGAACTTCGGTATGAAAGGCGGCGCTGCGGGGGGCGGTTACGCGCAGGTTGTCCCGATGGAGGAAATGAACCTGCACTTCACCGGGGACTTCCACGCCATCACAAGCGCCCACTCGCTGCTGTCGGCGATGATCGACAACCACATCTATTGGGGCAACGAGCAGGAAATCGACACACGCCGCGTTGCATGGCGTCGCGTGGTCGACATGAACGACCGCGCGCTGCGTCAGATCACGGCGTCCTTGGGCGGTGTGTCGAACGGCTACCCGCGTGAGGCTGGTTTCGACATCACCGTGGCGTCCGAGGTTATGGCGATCCTGTGCCTGGCCAATGACCTGAAGGACCTGGAAAAGCGTCTGGGCGATATCATCGTGGCTTACCGCCGTGACAAGACCCCGGTCTATTGCCGCGACATCAAGGCCGAAGGTGCTATGACCGTTCTGCTGAAAGACGCGATGCAGCCGAACCTGGTGCAGACGCTGGAAAACAACCCGGCCTTTGTTCACGGTGGCCCGTTCGCGAACATCGCGCATGGCTGTAACTCGGTCATCGCAACCAAGACCGCGCTGAAAGTGGCTGATTATGTCGTCACCGAAGCGGGTTTCGGGGCCGATCTGGGGGCCGAGAAATTCATGAACATCAAGTGCCGCAAGGCGGGGATTGCTCCGTCGGCTGTGGTGCTGGTTGCCACCGTTCGCGCGATGAAGATGAACGGCGGCGTCGCCAAGGCCGATCTGGGCGCGGAGAACGTCGACGCGGTTCAATCCGGCTGCGCCAACCTTGGTCGCCACATCGAAAACGTCAAATCGTTCGGCGTGCCCGTCGTTGTCGCCATCAACCACTTCGTCACCGATACCGATGACGAGGTGGAAGCGGTCAGAAACTATTGCGCCGATCATGGCGTCGAAGCCGTTCTGTCGCGTCACTGGGAACTGGGCTCGGACGGCTCGGCTCCGCTGGCGGAAAAGGTTGTCGAAATCGTCGAAGGTGGCTCTGCGAACTTTGCGCCGATCTACCCCGATGATATGCCTTTGTTCGAGAAGATCGAAACCATCGCCAAGCGCATCTACCGTGCTGACGAAGTGCTGGCCGACAACAAGATCCGCAACCAACTGCGCGAGTGGGAAGATGCGGGCTATGGCAACCTTCCGGTCTGCATGGCGAAAACCCAATACTCGTTCTCGACCGATCCGACCCTGCGCGGTGCGCCGACCGGCCACTCGGTTCCCGTGCGCGAGGTTCGCCTGTCCGCAGGTGCTGGTTTCATCGTGGTTGTCTGCGGAGAGATCATGACCATGCCCGGTCTGCCGCGCAAACCGGCTGCGGAAACCATCTGCCTTAACGACGCAGGTGAGATCGAGGGCTTGTTCTAAGCCGCCGAATAGGACATCTCGTGGTCCGGGGAATCCCCGGGCCATGAGGAGATCACGATGCCCACTCTGACACCGCCGCAAGACTGCCGATCTATGCAGGAGTTGCGGGTTCAGATCGACAAGCTGGACCGCCAACTGATCGAGTTGTTGGTGACGCGGGCGGGGTATATCGACCGCGCGTCCGAGCTGAAACCGGGCGAGGGCCTTCCGGCCCGCATACTGGAACGGGTCGAAGAGGTGGTGCAAAACGTACGCGCCCATTCGGATGATCTGGGACTGGATCCGGATCTGGCCGAACAGCTGTGGCGCATATTGATTGACTGGTCGATCGCACGGGAAGAGCGCGTGCTCGGACCTGACTGAATGATCGGGTGCCCATGCGCCCGAGACGTTATTGGGAAGAAGGGATCACAGGATGGTAGCTCAAGTCATCGACGGTAAGGCTTTTGCGGCCAAAGTGCGTGCGCAGGTGGCCGATCAGGTCGCAAAGCTGAAGGAAGAAAACGGCCTCACCCCCGGTCTGGCCGTGGTTTTGGTGGGCGAAGACCCGGCCAGTCAGGTCTATGTCCGCTCGAAAGGCAAGATGACCGTCGAGGTTGGCATGAACTCGTATGAGCACAAGCTAGACGCCGATACATCCGAAGCGGACCTGCTGGCGCTGATCGATAAGCTGAACAACGATCCGGCTGTGCATGGTATTCTGGTACAACTGCCTCTGCCCAAGCATCTGAACGAAGATCTGGTTATCAACTCGATTGATCCGGCCAAGGATGTGGATGGCTTCCACATCTCGAACGTGGGTCTGCTGGGTACCGGTCAGAAATCGATGGTGCCCTGCACGCCGCTGGGCTGTCTGATGATGCTGCGCGACCATCATGGCTCACTGTCGGGCATGGATGCGGTTGTCGTTGGCCGCTCGAACATCGTGGGCAAGCCGATGGCACAGCTTTTGCTGGGCGACAGCTGCACCGTCACCATCGCGCATTCGCGCACCAAGGACCTGCAGGATGTTGTGCGCCGCGCTGATATCGTTGTGGCCGCCGTTGGCCGTCCCGAGATGGTGCCCGGCGATTGGATCAAGGAAGGCGCGACCGTGATCGACGTGGGCATCAACCGGATTGAACGCGACGGCAAGAACAAGCTGGTCGGAGATGTCGACTATGCCAGCGCGGCCGAGCGTGCGGGCGCGATCACCCCGGTTCCGGGCGGCGTGGGACCTATGACAATCGCATGCCTGCTGGCCAACACTCTGACCGCGTGCTGCCGCTCCAACGGCCTGCCCGAGCCCGAAGGGCTGACGGTCTGATATCCAACGGTCGGGCCGTTCAATTCGGTCCGACCGGCATTTTCCTGCGATGCTCAAACTGATGCGCGCGCCGGATTATTCCCAGTGAATTAACTTTTAACACGTCTAGGATCGTGATATTTCTGCGTTCCCAGTCAGTTACAAGGTGAAGGCGCTTGCCGCTCTGCACCGGCTGATCGGGATAGGGAGTGGATCGTTTAGTTGGTATGACGTCGAAGTTAGTTCTGGTTCGCAGCCTGTGTACGCCCCAGCGGGTGGTTGCTGCAGCAATATTCCTTCCAGTGTTGGCCTATGCGTTTCCGCCGTTTCTGGTGGCAGACCTGCCATTCATCTTGCGGCTGCTGTTTTGGACCGGAGTGATGGCGCTGGCGCTGGCGGCGACTTGGGTGGCGCGCAGGCTGGTGGGGGACAAACTGGCCGAGGCCAATCTTCACCTGCGTGACCTCGCATTTGCGGCGCTGGTGCTTGCCTTGCTGACACCGTCGCTATGGCTTCTGGCCTGGGTTCTGTTCACCTTCGGCGGTCATATGACCCCCGCGCTGACCACAGTCGCGAACTATGGAATTCTGTTTTCCGCCGGGTTGTTTCTGGTACGCCGAAATGAACGGGATGTGGCGGAGCCGGTTTTGCCCGCTACGCCGCGCCTGATACGCCGGCTTCCGGCCTCTTTCACCGGGCGGATTTTTCATCTGACCGTACGCGACCACTATGTTGATGTCGTCACATCCGAGGGCACCTTTACCATCCGGTCCCGCCTGACCGACGCCATCGCCGAGATGGAACCTGTGCCCGGACATTGTGCGCACCGGTCCCACTGGGTGAGCGATGACGCCATCATTGGTGCCAAGAGAACGGATGGCAAAATCTGGCTGCGGCTGGTGAATGGCGATCTGGTTCCGGTCAGCCGGAAGTACCGACCGAGGCTTGAGCAGGATGGCCTGATCTGAGCCTATCGCGGCATCGGGATCATCTGCGGGGTAGGTCCGGTTAGGATGGCCCGCGCATCCATGCCCATAAGACGCGACAATGCCTGATCTGTGCTGCGCAACCCGCCGGTATAGGCCCCGTAGGCGGGCAAGATGAGGCGGTTGCTGTCCAGCAAAAAGGCCGGACGGGTGATTGCCCGCCCCCTCGCTCGCAATGTCGCCTTGGGGTGATAGTGGCCCGAGACCTCACCCTGCGCGCCGGGTTCGGCGATATGCCGAAAGAGCAGTGATTGACAAGACCAGTTGGCCCGATGCGTGCCGCCCAACTCAATGGGGCCGGGGTCGTGGTTGCCCTCGATCCAGATCCAGTCCCGGCCCGCCTGCATCGCGGCGATCCGAAGCGTCTCGGATGCTGCCAGCGAGGTCGAGGCGAGCAGATCGTCAAAACTGTCACCGAGGCACAGCACCGTTTCGGCCCCGGTCCGGTCCAAATCTGCGGCCAGCCGATCCAGCGTGTCTCGGCTATCATAAGGCGGCAGAGCGGGGCCGCCGAGCCGGGCCAGCCGCTCGGACTTGCCCAGATGCAGGTCCGAGACGCACAGCAAGCGCTGATCCGGCCACCACAGCGCACCCGAGGCAAGGGCGGACAGGCGCTGACCGGCAAATGAAAACTCTAACCCGTTCATGATACGTTCTTTGCCGGTTTCACCCCGCAACGCAAGGTGAATCACGAGGGCTTTAATCCGGCCTTCTGCAACAACCGCGCGCTTTCTTCGGCCAGCAACCGTTCCTCGGCAGCGCCTTTGACCGGAACCTTGCCGACCTCCAGAAACAGCGGCGCGGCCAGCGGGGATACGCGGTCCAGGCGCAACAGGTCGATCCGGTCGCCGATGCGGGCGACCATGGCTTCGATCCGCCCGAAATCGACCAAGCCGCGCATGGCCTCCTCGCGGGTGATCTGCATCAGCAAGTGATCGGGGTCATATTTCAGCAGCGTGTCATACAGGATATCCGAGGAAAACGTCGCCTGCCGCCCGCTTTTACGCTGACCGCCGGTGTTGCGCTCGATCAGCCCCGCGATGGTGGCCGAGGCGCGAAAGGTGCGCTTCATCACGGCGTTTCCGGCCAGCCAGGTGTCCAGCCCCTCGCGCAGGGCATCCAACTGGAACAGGGGGCGCGGGTCGGTTACGGCGTCCAACCCCCAGATCAAGGTCGCGTAGTCCGTTGCCACAAATCCCAGCGGGGCCAGACCGGTTTCCTCCATCCGTTTGGTCAGCAGCAGCCCCAGCGTTTGCTGCGCGTTGCGCCCGGCGAAGCCGTAGACGCACAGGTTTTCACGCCCGTCATTGGGAAAGCTTTCGATCAGCAGACGGTCGCGTTGGGGTAGGCGGGAAATCTCGCGTTGCAGGGTCAGCCAGTCGGCGGTGTGGTTCGGCAGTTGCGGCCAGTTGTCCTGCGAAAACATGCGCAGGATGCGGTCGCTCAGTTGCGTTGAGGTCGCGAATTTCGTGCCCGAAAACACGGCGACCTTGGGCTTTTTGTCCGCGCGGCGGCTGACCTCGACCACCATTTCGCGCAGGCCTTCGTAGCGCACGATCTGACCGCCGATCAGGAAAGTGTCACCGGGGGTGAGCGAGGCCGCGAAGCCTTCCTCGACCTCACCCAAGGGTTTGCCGCCCCGGTTGCGTTTCAGCCGAACTTTCAACGTGTCAGTATCCTGAATTGTCCCCAGATTCCTGCGGATACGCTGCGCCGCGCGGGGATCGCGCAACTGCCACAGCCCGTCAGGGCGCTGCTGCAGCCGTTGCCAGCGGTCATAAGCGCGCAGGGCGTAGCCGCCGGTTGCGCAGAAATCGAGACAAGCATCGAATTCGGCGCGCGTCAGCCGCGCATATGGCCCGGCTGAGGTCATCTCCTGAAACAACGCATCCACCTCAAAAGGGCCGGCAGCGGCGGCGATCAGGAGGTGCTGGCACAGCACGTCGCGCGGGCCGGGACCGCGCGGTTCGCCGTCAAGCTCATGCGCCTTGGCAGCCTCAAGTGCTGCGACGCATTCCACCACTTCAAAGCGGTTTGCGGGCACCAGCAAGGCCTTGGACGGGGCGTTGTAGCGGTGGTTCGCACGCCCGATCCGCTGCACCAGACGTTTGACATTCTTGGGCGCGCCGATCTGGATCACCAGATCCACATCACCCCAGTCGATCCCCAGATCCAGAGAGCCGGTGCAGACGATGGCGCGCAGATCGCCGCGCACCATTGCGGCCTCGACCCGTTCGCGTTGTTGCCGGTCAAGGCTGCCGTGGTGGATGCCGATGGGCAGGCCTTCGTCATTGGCAAGCCACAGATTGTGAAAGAAAATCTCGGCCTGCGCGCGGGTGTTGTGGAAGATCAGCGTCGTCTTGTGCTGCCGGATTTGCTCCAGCACCGCCGGGATCGCGTAAGCCGCGCCGCCGCCGGACCAAGGGGGCATTGCTTCGGTCTCAAGCATTCGGATATCCGGATCGGGGCCGGGGTCGGCCTGTATGATCCGGCAGGGATCCGGGTGGCGGGCCAGAAAGCGGGCAATAGCGTCGGGGTCCTCGACCGTGGCCGACAGGCCGACGCGGCGCATGTCGGGGCAGAGGCGCTGCAGACGGGCCAGCGCCAGCATCAACTGATCCCCGCGCTTGCTTTCGGCCAGAGCGTGAATTTCATCCACGACAACGCGCTGAACTCCTTGGAACATATGCGGCGCGTCTTCGTACGACGTCAGCAAAGCGAGGCTTTCCGGCGTGGTCAGCAGGATATGGGGCGGGTCGACGCGCTGGCGTTTCTTTTGCGTGGCCGATGTGTCGCCGGTGCGGTCCTCGATACGGATGGGCAGGCCGATCTCATCCACGGGCGTGCGCAGGTTGCGCTTGATATCTGCCGCCAGCGCCTTGAGTGGCGAGACATAAATCGTGTGCAACCCCGCATGCGCGCCGTCCGAAAGTTCAGCCAGAGAAGGCAGAAACCCCGCCATCGTCTTGCCGCCGCCGGTCGGGGCAATCAGCAGATTGGCCGGGTCATTGGCCCGGTCAAACATCTGTTGCTGATGGGGGTGGATGGACCAGCCTTTGGCTGTGAACCAGGCCTCAATCCGTGCGGGAATCTGCGTCATGGACGCAGACTACCCGTCTCAGCGTGAGAATGGCACGGCGTTATTTGACGATTGTTTCGTCTTTGACGAACATGTTCGCCCAGGCGCGGTCAATCAAATCGGGGCTCATCTGATAGGGAATGCCCTCGAACTCGCAGATCGAGATCATCTGGTCGATCAGGAAGATCGGCTGATAGTTCGCGTAGATATTGTTGATGGTCGGGTATTTGACCTTCAGCAAATGCACCAGTGCGGCTTCGTCCAGCGGCATACCGCGTTTGCGGGCGACCATGGCGAAGATTTTCAGGAAGTTCTCCTGATTTGGGCCGTCGATCTTGATCTTGAAGAAGATCCGGCGCAGGGCGGCTTGGTCGAAGATTTCGTTCGGGTGGAAGTTGGTCGAGAAGATGACCAGCGTGTCAAACGGCACCTCGAACTTCTCACCCGATTGGAGGCCAAGGATATCCTTGCTTTCCTCCAGCGGAACGATCCAGCGGTTGATCAGGGCCTGAGGGGGTTCGGCCTGACGCCCAAGGTCGTCCACAATGAAGATGCCGCCGGTCGATTTCAGCTGCAGCGGCGCCTGATAGGTCCGCGCGGTGGGGTTATAGACCAGATCCAGCATGCTCAGCGACAGTTCACCACCTGTCACAACGGTCGGGCGTTCGCATTGAACGTAGCGCGTGTCGAACCGCTTACGGCGGCGCAGGCTGTTTGGGTCGTCTTCTTCCTGTTCAATCGCGGTATGCACGATCGGGTCGTAAACGGTGATCACCTGACCGGCATATTCGATGGCGCGCGGGACATAGACGTTGTCTCCCAGGGCATCCCTGATCCCGTTCGAGATCGAGGATTTACCGTTGCCCGGAGGGCCATACATCAGAACCGACCGCCCCGCGCTGACCGCAGGGCCAAGCTGATCCAGCAGCATGTCGGGCAGAACCAGATGGCCCATGGCACCCGTCAACTGCTCGCGCGTGACCTGAATGTTACGGATCGATTGCCGCTTGACCTGCTCGCGGTAGACATCCAGCGGCACCGGCATTGCGCCGAAGTATTCCGACTGGCTCAGCGCGTCCAGCGCGCGGGCTTTTCCGGCGTCGGTCAGTTGGTATCCCATCTCATTGCCGCTGTTGGCGTTCAGCGTCCCGGTCGCCTCGAGCAGTTTTTGCTCGCGCGCGATGTCGATGAGTTCCTGTGTGACCGAACCGGGCAGGCAGATGGCGGCGGCGACCTCGGAAACCGTGTCAACGTTTTTGCGGAAAACGGTTTTCAGCATAATGTCCCGCATCATCACCAGCGGAAGCTTCATTTCGCCCAACCCCTTGGGGGCAGGGGGGGCCATAACGGATGAGGTCTGCATATTCATAAGCGTTGCCCGTTTATTCAAATGTCACGCAAAAGCCCTTTACCGGGCAACCACGGTGAAATCTGGCCCAGCTTTGTGGCGGGACCAAGGCAGCGAAAAGGCGCGCTGATGATAGTTTACGATCCGAGAACAGTGCCCAATATCAAATACATGGCAAGTGAGCCCGCAAGGGCGAGGCCCATCGGGAATTTCTTGCCTGTGTCCCAACTGTCCCAATGGGGCGCGATGGTGCGCAAACGGCTGTGTTTCGCAATGCGATGGGTCGCGACAGCCGCCAGCAGGCAGGCGATCATGACGGGCAAAAACACAAGGATATCCCCCGTCCAGACAAAGGGCGAGGCCGCCGCCAGAAACTTCGCATCCCCCGCGCCCATCGTCCCTGCGGCGTTCAGGATTATGCCGACAATCAGGACAATGACGATGTGCAAAAGCTGCCAGAAATAGATCGGCAGCGTCAGGGAAAGTGGCCCGATGTTGCCGCTGACCAGCCCGCTGGACCAGGGTGGAAGCGCTATCAAACCGACAACGACAAACACCAAGGCCAGCGTCACAACCGCGTGGTTCTTGATCCGCATCTCACGCATGTCAGTGAAGGCGACATAAAAGCAGATCGGCAACACGAAAGGCAGGAACCAGAGCGCGCCAGCAGCTGGAATTTGCATGGATCAGCTTGCCTCGAGCGCGCGAAGCGACCGGACCGCCTCGTCAAAATGCTGCGGGTGGGTGGCAATCGCCTCGCGGAACAGGTTCTTGGCCGTGTTCACATCCCCTTGTTTGACCGCCGATATTCCCATTGTGTTCAACAACCTGGCGCGTTCGACCTGCGACATGGGGACAACCGGCATGCTGTAATTGCCCTGCGCCGCGCGTGCCAGAACAAGGTTGTTCTTGGCGGTAAACAGCGAATTGTCCTGACGGATCGCGTCGTTAAACAGCCGCTCGGCCTCGTCGTATTGACCGCGGCTCAGTTTCGAGTAGCCCCAGTTGTTCATGACACTGCCTGGGCGAGTCGTCAGCCCGACGGCGGTTTCATAGAAGTGATCCGCGCGCTTCCAGTCTTTCTGGGAATCCGCTACCAGCGCCTCGAGCCGATACCGCTTGAAAGTCTCATAGGTAGGAGGGACCGAGTCCAGAACGGTTTTGGCCTTTTTCCAGTCCCCGTTACGTACCAATGCGTCGGCATATTCAACCTTGTCGGCACTATTGGTGCCTTTCATGGTCGTCACCCGCTTCCATGCGGCAGCGGCTTCGGTGGTGCGCTTCGCGCGGGCCAGCGATATGGCCAGCCCCCGTTGCAGGTCGATCCGGTCAGGGTTCTTGCTGGCCGCACCATGGAAATAGGTCACGGCCTCGTTGGGGTCGGCCGCGCTGAGCAGAACGTCATTCAGGTTGGTTTCGTCAATGACGTTCACTTCCTGAAATGTGCGTTCGACTTTTTCCTCTTCAGTCTCTTTCGCGCAGCCAGCCAGAACCAGCCCGCCAAGAATGATGGATGGAATCAAGAATTGTTGGCGCATTTTTGCGTCCTTTACTGCTCTTGCCTCGGTTACTGGATTTTGCGCAGCGAAAATTGCCCGTCGCCAAGCTGTTCCAGCGTATATTCTTGTTCTTGTGCGGTATTATTAACAGGATTTTCCATTTTTGCGAGTGCTAAGCGCAGATTGTCACGGATTGCGTCACTTTCGCCATTGTCCAGCGCAAAGGCGCGGCGAAAGACCTGCGCGGCCTCGGGGTATTCTCCGGTTTCCATCAGAAGAACGCCGAGATTGTTCCAGGCTACAGGCCAATCCGTGTCCTCCTCAACCGCGCGGCGCAGCAGGGTTTCGGCTTGTCCCAACCGGCGCAGGCCAAGGTTGGCGGTGCCCATGGATGTGAGGATCTGAGTGGTCAGTCCCTCCTCGAGCGCTGCGCGGGTAAAGGTTTCCAGCGCCAGTTCATATTCCCCTGCCGCCATCAGGCGATTTCCGACGGTGATGTTGTCCGCAGCTTGTCCTTTGGGGTCCACCCCCGGCGCATCCAGCCCGTTGGACTGGGTGCTTTCAGTGCAAGAGGCCATCACGGTAAACACCATGATGGCCTTAAGCACTTGGCGAAACCCTGAAAGGTCACACCGGCGGAGTGGTCTCATTTGGTTGCAACCTCAGCGTCCGAAGGTCGAGATGACGTTGAAAGATGGTCCGACCAGAATAACAAGAAGCGGCGGAACGGTCAGGCCCATTGTGACCAGTGTCATCTTGGTGGGCAACTTGTTTGCGGCCTCTTCTGCGCGCATAACCCGCTTGTCCCGCATTTCCGAGGCGTAAACCCGCAGAGCTTCGGCAATGGATGTACCGAAAGTTGCCGACTGGATCATCACGGTCACAAAAGCGTTGACGTCCTGAACGCCGCATCTGGTTCCGAAATCCCGCAGAACGGTGTCTTTGTCCTTACCGGCCTTCATCTCATAGGCGACGACTTCGAATTCCTGAGAAATCTCGGGGTACGAGCTTTTCATTTCCGCGGCCACACGGACGATGGCCTGATCCAGCGACTGCCCGGCTTCAACACAGACAAGCATAAGGTCCAGCGTGTCGGGGAAGGCGGCGATGATTGCCTCTTTGCGTTCTTCCACGCGGCGGGTGATCCAGTATCTGGGCAGCATATAGCCAATGCCGCCGGGGACGAGGACGCGGATCAGGATTTGTTGCCCGGTGAATTCCTGGTCACCGGCAAAGACGGTGACCATCAAAACGCCGACGACGATGCCGATGATCCCGAGGGCAAACTGAGCGAAGTGGTAAAACCGGACCGAGTCCTTGGACTGGTATCCCGCCTGCCGCATCTTGAGCTGAATGGCTGAAAGCTCTTCTTCGTTCTTCGGCTCAAGAAAGGTCGCGAACTTTTCAAGCTGCTCGTTGCGGCCAGCATTGCGAAGCTGCTCTTTCTTGTCCTTCTTGCTCTTCTTCGGCTGCGTGTTCGAGCGTTGTAGTTTTTTCAGGGGGTCTTCGGGCTGATTCATCATCAGCGAAACGGCCACAAGGACCATGACCATTCCCAGAACGCCGACAACGATCAGGGGGCCGAACTCTCCCAGGTGTTGGGTCAACAGGTCATTGATGCTGGTCAGGAATTCCATCGTGCTGCCCTCAGACCTTGATGTTGGTGATGATCTTCATGACGATCAGGTTCAGGGTCAGCATAATGCCGACAAAGAAGCACATCGGAATGAAGTAGGGGTGGTCCAGAACCTCGTCATAGTAGCCGGGGTCCTTCACCAGAATGAACGCAAGACAGGCCAGCGGGAAGCCGGACAGGAATTTGCCGGACCACTGCGCCTCGGCGGTGATGGCTTTCACGCGGCGGAACAGGCGGAACCGGGCGCGGATAACCTGCGCCAGACCAGCCAGAATCTCGGCCAGGTTACCACCGGATTGCTGCTGTATGCCCACGGCCACGGCCAGAAAACGCAAATCTTGCATATCCAGGCGCTCTGCCATGTCTTTCAGCGCCTCACCCACGTCGCGGCCATAGGCGCATTCGTCGGCGATGACGCCAAACTCGGTGGCCAGCGGGTCCTGCACCTCATTCGCGACGATCTGAACAGACGACACGAACGGGTTACCAACACGCAGCGACCGCACCATCAGTTCAACCGCGTCAGGCAGTTGTTCCTCGATCATCGACATGCGCTTTTTGGCCTTGTGGTTGACCCACGCATAGACCGCACCAACGCCAATCGCGACCGAGATTGCAATCCGCAGCGGCAGGTCGGTCGGGGTGCCGATGCTGAGCCCCATAAAGGCGACCGCAGACACAAGACCCATGATCATGATCAACTGGCGGGGCGTGAAAGCAATCGCCGCCTTTTGCGCCTTGTCTGCCAGCAATGAATACAGAGGGATGCTCTGCGTTTTCATATGCTGCTGCATTTCCTTGCGCAGTTGTTCCAGAACCTGTTCGCGCCCGACGCCTTTGTCGAGCATGTCCAGACGGCGGTTGACCCGGCTGTTCAGGCTGATGGATTTGCCGAATGCGACCAGATAGATACCTTCGACCAGGGCCAGGACCCCCACGAAGATGGCGATATAGATAAGGGCCTCCATAGGAAGTTGCATACCCAGATCTCCTACATTGTGGTGGGGTCGTAGATCGACGCAGGCAGGTCAAAGCCCCACAGGCGGAAGCGTTCCGAATAGTGGCTGCGCACGCCCGTTGCGGTGAAGTGACCGATGATCTTGTTGTCCGGCGTAAGGCCAACACGTTGAAAACGAAAGATTTCCTGCATCGATATCACGTCGCCTTCCATGCCCGTAATCTCGGTGATCGAGGTCATGCGGCGCGAGCCGTCCTGCAAGCGGCTGGCCTGAACCAGCAGGTTCACAGCCGAGGAAATCTGGCTGCGGACCGCCTTGATCGGCATCTCGATCCCGGCCATTGCAATCATGTTTTCCAGACGCGAAATACCATCCCGGGCCGAGTTGGCGTGAATCGTGGTCATCGAGCCGTCGTGGCCGGTGTTCATGGCCTGCAGCATGTCGATAACCTCGGCGCCACGCGTCTCGCCGACGATGATGCGGTCGGGGCGCATACGTAGGGCGTTTTTCAGACAGTCGCGGGGGCTAACCTCACCCTTGCCTTCAACGTTGGGCGGGCGGCTTTCCATCCGGCCTACGTGAGTCTGCTGGAGTTGTAGTTCCGCCGTATCCTCGATGGTCAGGATGCGCTCGGCGTCGTCGATGAAACTGGACAGGGCGTTGAGCGTGGTCGTTTTACCCGAACCGGTACCGCCCGAGACGATGATGTTCAGACGGGTCGAGACGGCGGCCTGCAGATAGGCGGCCATTTCCTCGGTGAACGCGCCGAAATTGACCAGATCGTCGATGCCCAGCTTGTCTTTCTTGAATTTACGAATCGAAACCAGCGAACCGTCCACCGCGATCGGCGGCACCATGGCGTTGAAACGCGACCCATCTGCCAGACGGGCGTCAACGTAAGGGTTTGATTCATCAACACGACGACCCACGGCTGACACGATCTTGTCGATGATCCGCATCAGGTGCTTTTCGTCTTTGAACGTAATGTCGCTGAGTTCCAGCTTACCGGCGCGTTCCACGAAAATCTGTTGCGGGCCGTTTACCAGAATATCGTTAACCGATTCGTCCTGCAGCAGCGTTTCCAGCGGACCAAGGCCGGTGACCTCGTCATAGAGTTCCTTGTTCAACTGAGACCGGTCGTCCCGGTTCAGAACGATATTCTTGGCCTCAAGCACCTCGCTGGCGATGGCGCTGATTTCCGAGCGCAATTCAGCCTCACCTGCGTTTTCCAGCGCGGCAAGGTTCAGGTTTTCCAGCAATTCCCGGTGCAGTTCGATCTTGATCTCGCCCAACCGTTCTTTGCGCTTGCGCTCACGATCGGACCCGACGACTTCGGCCGTTTTTTTCTGGATGGGCTTGCGCACAATCGCGGTGGCGGCAGAGGCTGCCGCCGGGGCTGATGCGGCCTCGGGGGTTTTGTCGGGCGTTTGTACCGGCTGAGCGGCAGGTTGCTTCTTGTATCTTGAAAACACGGCGGCTCCCCCCTTGGGATGATGTTACGCGGCTTCTGCGTCGTTGCTGCCAAGGCTGTGCAGAGACTTCGCCAGCTTCGCGATTTCCCGGCGCAGCGGGTTTTTCGCGGCCGAGTTGGCAAGCGGCAGACCATGATCGCCACTTTGCATGACGGGTTTGCCGCCATCAGGTAGTTGCAGGTCAATCGAAATGCCCAGGCTTTCGCCCATGCGTTTCACGCGGCTTTTGCCGTTCAGGTCGGTGAACTTGGGCGCACGGTTCAGGGCGAAACGAAGCTTGTTGAATGGCAGTTCTTCGGCTTGCAGCGCGCGTTTCAGACGCAGGGCGTTCTGTGCCGACCGCATATCCAGTTCGATCACGGCGAAATACACATGCGCAGCCTGCAGAATCGTTTCCGACCACAGAACCAGCGTTTTGGGCATGTCCACGATCACGTAATCGAAGTGCTTCCGCGCCAAATCGATCACCCGTTGGATGTCTTCGGGGGTGATCAGATCCAGCGGCACCATGTCGGACGGCGCGGTGAGAACCTGCAGCTTTTCTTCATAGGTTTGAAGCGCTTGCGAGAAAACCTCATCATCCATCGAATCGGTGTCTGACAGCATCTCGAACACCGTCTCGCGCCGCGGCAGGTCGAGGTAAGTCGAAACCGTGCCATATTGCAGGTCCAGATCGATCAGGCAGACCGAGGGGGCCTCTTTGTCGGATACGCTGGCAAGTTCCCAGGCCAAATTGACGGCCAACGTGGTCGATCCCACGCCGCCGGCAAGCCCGTGGGCCACGAACAACGCGCCTTCTTTCGATGCGCCATCCGTCAGAGTGGCTGCTGCTGTAGGGGCAACGGCAACCGGGTCGGGCTGGTTCATCCGCTCAATGGCTTCCGCCAGTTCGCCTTCGGGAAGAGGGTAGGGGACAAATTCATCCGCGCCCTTGCGCAGCAACTGATGCAACGAGGCGGGGGTCACGTCCTCGGCAATCAGCACAACTTTGATTTTCTTATCTTTGGCCTGAGCGATGATTTCCCCCATCAGCGTCAGGTTATCTTCATCTTCGCCATCAATGGCCAGGGCAACGAATTGCAGCGAATCGGCTTCGGGCTGGGTGAAGAACGCGAGCGCTTCGGCGAAACCAAGGTCTCCCCAACGCTCGCCCAGAACCGCCTCCATGTCTTCGATCAGCAGGTCAAAATTCTGCACGTCCCTGCTGATCGTGCAGGCCAGAATGGCGGTATTGTCATCTTGCGGCGTAGCGCTGGTCATAAACACAATCCTCGTCGTGAGGGCCCAGCATCTCGTGCGAACGTCGGTCGTTCAGGTTGATTTGCTGTCGCCCCGATGCGGTCAATTCAAGCCGCAGGTCACCCTATTGTTCACAATGTCACTTTGAAGTTGGGCGAGAATTTGGCGCAAAAGAACCAATTGTAGGGAAATGGGCGACGATGTCGCCCATTCCACAAGTATTATCCACCTTCGGCACCCTCGGTGGCTTTGACTTCCTGGATCGCGCTGACGGTCGTCGCGCTGTCGATGTACTCGCGGTAGATGACCTCGGCATATTTGCCGTCCAGAGTCTGCGACCGGCTGTCAACAAAGCCTGCGACCTCGGTCACGGTGCGGCGATTCCGGCGGTCCCGATTCGGCGTCGCCACCAACGGCTGTGTTTTGCCGAACGAGACGACCGCTTCAAGCCGTGAGCGCGAGATACCCTGCTGCGAGAAGAAATTCACGACAGCTTGAGCGCGTCTCAGACCCAGACTTTTGTTGTACCCGTCCGAGCCGACCGCATCCGTATGCCCGTAGACCCGGAACCGTGCTTCGGGGAACTGTTTGATCCAGTCCGCCTGCTGCAAGAGTATCCGCTGGGCGGACGCATCCAACTGAGAGCTGTTGAAGGCAAAGTTCACCTGGCTCGGCACCTCAGAGGCAAAGCGCCGTCCCAGAATTTGTGCATAGGTCAGTTCTCCGGTCATGACCTGGGTGTTGTTCAGGGCGGCATTTCCGAAGGTGCCCTGGTCGATCTCGTATCCGGCCTCTCGCGTACATGCGGCGACAGCGACCGTCAGACCGAGTGTGATGATCCACTTCTGCATTGGTCCGATCCTCCTGATCAATCTAGGACGTAGCCGTAAGAGTTGCCGAAGTCCTGTCTTGCGACTTCCGATGCGCCACCTGCGCCGGAACGTGCCGTGCGCGAGACCCGGCCATTCACGAACAGATCAAATTCGCTGGGCGGTTTGACCCGGTCGGTCGGCAGGGCTAGGGCCTCGCCACGGACGGGGGACACAAGATGGGCGGTGATGATGATGATCAACTCGCTTTGCTCACGCTGATATTCCGCGCTACGGAACAGCGCGCCCAGAACTGGGACATCACCCAACCACGGCACTTGGCTGCTCAGGTCAGCGAAATCGTCCTGCAGCAATCCGGCGATAGCAAAGCTTTCCCCGTCCCGCAGTTCGACCGTCGTCTTGGCGCGGCGGGTGATGAAGCTTGGAACCGTGTCACCGTTGATGGTGAAGTCCGAGCTTGAGTCGATTGCCGACACAGCTGTTGCCATTTCAAGGTTGATCAGGTCGCCGTCCACCACGCGGGGAACAAAGGCCATCTCAACGCCGAACGCTTTGTATTCGATGGCCACGACGCCGTCATCTTGCGGAACCGGGATCGGAACCTCGCCACCAGCCAGGAAGGTTGCTTCCTGTCCGGACAGGGCCGACAGGTTCGGCTCGGCCAGATTGCGCGCCAGCCCCTTTGTTTCAAGGGCTTCCAGCAACAGGCGAATCTGCGTCGATCCAGCGCCGAACCCGAACAGGATGGCACCGTTGTTCTCTTGAACAAACGGAATGCCGCCGTTCAGCGCATTGGAAAGAGCACCCTGGTTGTTCAGAGTGTTGAAGCCCGCAGTTACATCGGTTCCGGCAAAGCCAAGTGACGCGGACAGGCTTTTGGCCACCGACCGGTTCATCTCGGCAAAGCGGACTTTCAGCATCACCTGCTGAACGCCGCCCACCGACATCAGATTCGATACACGCTCGGGCGCGTAGCGTTCCGCCAGTTCAAGCGCACGGGCCAACTTGGCCGAGCTTGAAATGGTGCCCGACAGCACGATGCCATCATTTGCCGTGCGAACCTCGACCGGTTCGTTGGGCAGAATCTGACGCAGCCGCTCTTTGAACTCGGTCACATCCGGTGCAACGCGCACGCGCACGTTGGCGATCAGGTTGCCGACACCGTCAAACAGGGTCAGGGTTGTCAGGCCAGGGGCCTTACCCAGAATGTAGATGGTGCGATCAGAAAGCGATGAGATGTCAGCGATACCGGCATTGGCAATGCTGAGTTCCGCGAAGGGTTCTTCGCTTTCCACGACGATCGCGCGATTCATGGGCACATCCAGTGTTTCCACCGTGCCCTTTTTCACCACGCGAAGGGTTTCAGCCCAGGCGGCATCGCCGACCGGGCCCATAACAAGCGACAACCCCAGCAGGGTTGCGCTGATCCAGGAACGTATTGTCATGTGACCTGCCTCTCCGATCACGCCTCGTTTTTGGGTCTTTTGCCCTATGATGAGAAAGACTGCGCGAAAACCGAATTTATTGCAATAATCAATGGTTTCTGGAATTTTCCTTATGTGGATAATGCGCAACAATGCCATAAGAAAGGGCCGCGCTGTTCGCGCGGCCCTGTGCCTGTAACGAATTGAAATCCCGTCAGTTTGTGCAAGGAATCGGGGCTTCGATAATGTCGGCCCCTTTTCTGATTCGCGTAGTGCAGATCTGCTTGGGGGCGGCCTGAGGTGCCGGTGCGACCTCTTCGATGCCCAGCAGGGTTCTCTGGTCCACTTCGATGACCTCGACCGCCGCTGCAATTTCTTCGTCTTGCTGGATGCCGACCAAGGCAAGCGACAGTCGACCGGTGTTTTGCGCCTGCGCCAGGGCTGCGACTTGTTCCGGGGTTGCCGCGACTGTCACGGTCCGGGCGATTGTGGTCCCGGTGACGTCCGAGCCGGTGGTCTGATCGACAGCGATCAGTTCGATGCTCGTTTGAATCAGACGCGTAATACCTCCGCTCGCACCTTCGGTGGTTCCGCTGGACCCGGTCCAATAGATATCAACATTGTCTCCCGGTCGCAGAAAACCCGAAACGCCCGAGGCGACATCGACGCTGATCGCAAAGGCCCGCATTCCTTTTTCAAGACGCGAGGTCAGGCCAGCCTTCCCGCCCGGTTCGGTGACTTTCACTGCCATCAGGGCTTCGTCTTTTTCCATCGTCCGCAGGACGAAACGATCCCGGTTGCCGGTTTCCGGGAACAAGGCAGTCATTTCGGTAAAGGTCCCTTCGGGGATTGCGGTTTCAGGCCACTCGACAATGCGAACATCTTCTTCGGCCAGTTTTTCACCGTACTTTAGCGTCCGGTTCGAAACGAGGACGCCAACGGTGGGGATGACCTCAACCTGTTTGTTGGCATTTGCCAAGGCTTCCGCCGCTGCTTGCTTTTGACGGGCAAGCTCTTGCTGGTAAGCCGAGATGTAGTTGCGCGCCATATAGACGGCCCCCCCGGCCAGAGCCACCCCGACAATCAGGACAAGTCCGAATACCGCTCGCATGCATACACCTCTTATTTGGATTGGCCGACGGCTCGACAGCCAATGAACCACTTTGAAACAGCATATTTCCTAAATCTGAATTGTGTCGAAATGTGGGACAAATCTGTTTTTTGCAAAGATTTGTCAGGCTCTATTGCGTTTGTGCCCAATTGATCCGGGCAGCTTCAGTTGAGCGAACGAAAAATCGCCGCAACCTGGCGTTGCGGCGATCCTTGTCTTTGTCCGTTGGCTGAATTGTTGCCCGCTGGCCCGTTAGTTGCTGACCGTTCCGGCTGCGGTAATCCCGCCGGCATCCCCAGTGGTTGTACCCGTGCTGATCGTCGCCGAGCTGAGCGTCGTGTTCACATTGCCACCAACATTGTCGGTTGCGGATTGGATTGCGGCGACCAAAGCTGCACCCAGTGCAAGTATCAAAGCGACCAGGACAACCCAGTCGACGGTGATCGCCCCGTCTTCCTTTTGCCTAAAGTCCCTAAAGAACCTGATCATTCGTCACCCCTTCAACCGCAATTTATCTGGCGGGCCGGTTTCTTCCGATCTTCCGCAACTAATATCTGTTGCAATGAATTTGACCTGTTTGCATGGCGGAAATTAGGCCAAACATAGATTATCACGCCAAAATCACTAATTTTTTTTGTTGAATATTGGTCGCTGGGTCTGTCGGGCAAAGATTTGCCCGAGCTAAGCTGGGGGCATTGTGCGCAGGATAGGACCCGGCTGGAGAAAGCGATTAACCCCAAAATTTTCTGGTTTGCTTCTCGTAACCAAAAAAAGCCGCGCCAAACCTGGCGCGGCTTCGCTTCCGAATGGAAGTGGTAACTTAGTTGCTGGTGCCAGCAGTGGTGATACCGCCTGCAGTGGTGCCGTCGCTGGTGCCGGTGCTCAGAGTTGCCGAGGACAGAGCGGTGTTCACGTCTGCCGCCAGGCCCGATGCGCCGTCTGCGATCTGCTGGTATGCCACGGTGCCCAGGCCGATGACTGCTGCGGTCAGAACAACCCAGTCAACTGTTACGGCGCCGTCTTCGTCTTTGCGGAAGTTCTTGATGAACTTGATCATGTTACGTCCCTCCTAAAGGATCTAAAAGTCAATTAAACCTTGGCGTCTTCCAGAGCTTTCTCTCTCAGTCCGCTCCCGACCGTCTCGGTATGACCTAATGTTTGACGGTTACGCGTGGCAGGAATTGGGCCAAACGCAGATTTTTTTCCGGATCGCTTAACTTTTTGGTGATATTTTACGTAACCCTTTGAAAATTAATGGTAAAAAAATCAATCAATGTGTTTGCAACGATCCGGGGCGATGTAAAATTGCGCCAAATGAGGCGAAATTGCCCCATTTCGCTTTGTTTTTCTGGCTTTGCGGGAAGATTCGAGGTTCAAATCACCTAAAAAGAAAGCATGAGGCAGGCAAAAATGAATCTCCGGAACGCACTTAAATGCGCCGGTGTGTTGGCATTTCTGACGTCAGGCGTCGCGCCCGCCGTCGCCACCGAGGTTGAGCCACGCGGCGTTTACAAGAGAATCAAGCCCCCAAAACCGGGCGAGCGCCCGCGCGTGACCATTCAGATCACGCCCGAAGAGCATGCAACCCGTCCCTCGGCCCCCAGCACGGGGACGGCGATTGTTGTGCCGGAAATCATCGCTCGCACCAAAGTCGCGCCACCGCTCGCGCCCGATAACAACGGTAAGACTAAGCCCAAAGGAGCCTACAAAGCCTTTTGGGAGAAGATATCACCCGAACTTGCACAAGCCGGGGCGTGGCGGCTGGATGATGCGATCAAGGCTCTGGCCGCAACCAGCGTAAGGTCGCCGCGCCTGCAGACGCTGCAGACCATCGCGCAGGAACAGGGGGTCGAGATTTTGCGCTCGACCGTCGGCACCAATGTGTCGCCCGCACTGGTTCTGGCTGTGATCTCGGTGGAATCGGCTGGTCGCGCAGATGCGGTCAGTTCTGCGGGCGCGCAGGGGCTGATGCAGTTGATGCCCGCCACAGCCGCCCGGTTTGGGGTCCAGGACAGTTTCAAACCGTCGCAGAACATCGCGGGCGGCGTGAAATACCTGAACTGGCTGATGGGAGAGTTCGGCAACGACCCGATTCTGGTTCTGGCCGGGTACAACGCGGGCGAGGGGGCCGTGCGCAAACATAGTGGCGTGCCGCCTTATGCCGAGACCCGTGACTATGTCCCCAAAGTGCTGGCGGCCTTTCAGGTGGCGCGAGCGCTGTGCACCACGCCACCCGATCTTGTCTCGGATGGATGCGTGTTTCAGGCCCTGAACTGAAAAAGCCCGCCGATTTGGCGGGCTTGTCGATGGATCAGTTGACGATATTGGCTTCGGTCGCGCCGCGGATTTCGTCTTCGGTCACGCCCTCGGCGATCTCGACGATCTTCAGGCCACCCTCGACCACGTCCAGCACCCCCAGATTGGTGATGATGCGATTCACGACCTGCTTGCCGGTCAGCGGCAGAGTGCATTTCTTCAGCAGCTTGGACTTGCCGTGCTTGTTGGTGTGATCCATCACCACGATCACGCGGCCCACACCGGCCACCAGATCCATCGCGCCGCCCATGCCTTTGACCAGCACACCGGGGATCATCCAGTTGGCCAGATCGCCCTCTTCATCCACTTCCATCGCGCCCAGCACGGCGGCAGCGATCTTGCCGCCCCGGATCATCGCGAACGAGGTTGCGCTGTCAAAATACGACGTGCGGGACAATTCGGTGATCGTCTGCTTGCCTGCGTTGATCAGGTCGGCATCTTCTTCACCCTCGAAAGGAAAGGGGCCCATGCCGAGCATGCCGTTTTCCGATTGCAGAGTGATGTCCTTGTCGCCCACATAGTTCGCCACCAGCGTCGGAATACCGATGCCGAGGTTCACATACATGCCGTCTTCCAGTTCCTGCGCCGCGCGTGCGGCCATCTGATTGCGGTCCCAGGGCATTATGCGGTCTCCTTCTGGCGGGTGGTGCGCTGTTCGATGCGCTTTTCGTGGTCGCCCTGAATGATGCGGTGCACATAGATGCCCGGCAGGTGAATGCCATCAGGGTCCAGCGAGCCGCGCGGGACGATCTCTTCAACCTCGGCGATGCAGATCTTACCGCAGGTCGCGGCAGGCACGTTGAAGTTGCGTGCGGTCTTGCGGAAGATCAGGTTGCCGGTGTCATCAGCCTTCCACGCCTTGACGATGGAGAGATCGGCAAAGATGCCTTCCTCCATGATGTAGGTCTCGCCGTTGAAGTCTTTGTGCTCTTTGCCCTCGGCGATCACGGTGCCTACACCGGTTTTGGTGTAGAAGCCGGGGATGCCCGCGCCACCGGCGCGCATCCGTTCGGCCAGAGTGCCTTGCGGGTTGAATTCCAATTCCAGCTCTCCGGCCAGATACTGGCGCATAAACTCGGCGTTTTCGCCGACATATGAGCTGATCATCTTCTTGACCTGTTTGGTCTGCAGCAGGATGCCGATGCCGAAATCATCAACGCCCGCGTTGTTCGAGGCGAAGGTAAGGTCCTGCGCGCCAGCCTCTCTGATCGCTTCCAGCAGCAGTTCGGGAATGCCGCACAAGCCGAACCCGCCCGCAGCAATCAGCATGCCATCCGACAGCACCCCATCCAGTGCTTCGGTGGCATTGGCATAGATTTTCTTCATGGAAAACTCTCCCAATGACATGGTGACAGGCAGGTTGTGCCGCTACGTCATTGGGAAGTCAATGAAACTGGGGGGCAGGTAGTATTTCTACCTAGCCCTACCTTAGGTTGCCGCCTTTTTGGCGGTTTTCTTCGGGGCCGCCTTCTTTTTTGGCGCGGCCTTCTTTTTGGTGCCCTTCTTGGCGGCGCGTTCGTTGACCAGTTCGATGGCCATTTCCTGCGTCACATCCTCGGGTTTGATGTCTTTGGGGATGGTCGCGTTGACCTTTTCCCACTTCACATACGGCCCATAGCGCCCATCCAGCACCTGCATCGCGCCGCCATCCGGGTGTTCGCCCAGCTCTTTCAGCGGCTTGGCCGCAGCCCGCCGCCCGCGCCCCGGATTGGCGCGCTTTTCGGCCAGCAGTTCCACGGCGCGGTTCATGCCGATCTCGAACACATCGTTGGGGTCTTTGAGGTTGGCATAGACCGGTTTGGCCTCGTCAGCCAGTTGGTGCATCAGATAGGGGCCGAACCGCCCGAAGTTCGAGCTGATCATGCCGCCCTCGGGGTGTTCACCGATCTGGCGGGGCAGCGACAAAAGCGTCAGCGCCTTGTCCAGATCCATGTCATCCTTGCTCCACCCACGGGGCAGGGACGCGCGTGGGGGTTTTTTGTTTTCCGGCGTGGGCTCGCCACGCTGGACATATGGCCCGAAACGGCCGGACTTCAGCCAGATCTCGTCGCCCGAATCTTCGCCCAGCAACCGTTCATCACCTTCGGCCCCTTCGCCCGCGATGGGGCGGGTATAGGTGCATTCCGGGTAATTGCCGCAGCCGACAAACCCGCCTGTGCGCGAGGTCTTAAGGTGCAATTGTCCCACGCCGCATTTCGGACAGATGCGCGGATCGCTTCCATCCTCGCGCGGCGGATACAACTGAGGGGCCAGCGCCTCATCCAGTTTGTCCAGCACTTCCGAGATACGCAGTTCGGACGTCTCGCCAATCGCGGCCGAGAAATCACGCCAGAACTTGCCCAACAGGTCCTTATAGTCGCGGTCGCCCGCGCTGACATCGTCAAGCTCTTCTTCCAAGTTGGCGGTGAACTCATAGCCCACATACTGACGGAAGAAGTTCAAAAGGAATATCGTGACGATCCGGCCCTTTTCCTCGGGGATCAGCCGGTTCTTGTCCTTGCGTACATATTCCCGGTCCTGAATCGTGGTCACGATTGAGGCATAGGTTGACGGCCGTCCGATCCCCAACTCTTCCATCCGCTTGACCAAAGTGGCCTCGGTATAGCGTGGCGGTGGCTGGGTGTGGTGCTGCAGCGCCAGAACAGCCTCATTTTCGGACAGAACTGCGGCCTTGTCCTCGGCTTTCGCAAATTGATCCTTCAGCGAGGTTTTGGCAAACCGCGCCGGATCGCCCTGCATGATCTGCGGCAGACGTTTTTCATCGTCATCCGCCACGTCGTCGCGGCCTTCTTCATAGACGCGCATGAACCCGTCGAACAGCACCACCTGACCGGTGGCGCGCAGGCCGACCTGACCATCTTCGCTGCCGATCTCAACCGTCGTACGCTCCAAACGCGCGGCGGCCATCTGACACGCGATGGTGCGTTTCCAGATCAGATCATACAGCTTGCGCTGATCTTCATCCGTGACCTTTAGCGCCTTGGCATCGCGCGTCATATCCGTTGGGCGGATACATTCGTGGGCTTCCTGCGCGTTCTTGGCTTTGTTCTTATAGATACGCGGGCTGTCGGGTACATATTCCGCCCCATATCGGTCCGCAATTGCATCGCGTGTGGCGGCGACGGCCTCGGGGGCCATGTCGATGCCGTCGGTTCGCATATAGGTAATGTAGCCCGCCTCATACAGCCGCTGCGCCACTTGCATCGCATGGCGCGCGCCCATGCCGAACTTGCGGCTGGCCTCTTGCTGCAGGGTCGAGGTCATGAATGGCGCGCTGGGGTTGCGGGCGGCGGGCTTGGCCTCGACTGAGGTGACGCTCAGCGCGCGGCTGGTGATCGCCTGCACCGCCAACTCGGCCTGCGTGGCGTCTTTCAGATCGTGCTTGTCCAGCTTTTTGCCAGCATAAGTGACAAGACGCGCCTCATAGGTCTGGCCGCGCGGGGTTTCGAACAGCGCCTTGACCGACCAGTATTCGACCGGTTTGAACGCCTCGATCTCCATCTCGCGCTCGACGATCAGGCGCAGGCAAACAGACTGCACCCGGCCCGCTGACCGGGCACCGGGCAGCTTGCGCCACAGAACCGGCGACAGGTTGAAACCCACCAGATAGTCCAGCGCCCGGCGGGCCAGATAGGCCTCGACCAGCGGCATGTCGACCTCACGCGGGTTCTGCATCGCCTCGGTCACCGCATCCTTGGTGATGGCGTTGAAGGTTACGCGGCTGACCGGCGTGTCCTTCTTGATCGAACGCCGCTTGGTCAGTGCCTCCTGCAGGTGCCAGCTGATCGCCTCACCCTCGCGATCGGGGTCGGTGGCGAGGATCAGGGCGTTGTCCTTTTTCAGAGCATCAGCGATCGCTTTGACATGCTTGCGGCTGTCATTCCCGACCTCCCATTTCATCGAGAATTCGTGGTCCGGATCAACCGATCCGTCCTTGGGCGGCAGGTCCCGCACGTGGCCGTACGAGGCCAAAACAGTGTAGTCGGGGCCGAGATACTTATTGATCGTTTTTGCTTTGGCCGGAGATTCTACAACAACTACGGGCATTTAAGAGGAATCCTCGCTCGACAGGCTTTGCGCTTTGTATGGCCGTGCAAAATGTGTGCGGCAAGATCGAATTGTCAATGCGTTCCTTTTGACCCTGAAAATATGGCGTCTTTATGAACCGCTGCGCTAGCTGGCCAGCGACAGCAACCCGCCAGGTTGGCGCTGAATCCGCCCGTCGAGCTCAAGATCCACCAGCGCCGGACCAACAGCACCCGCCGGTGCGGCGATGTCGCGGATCAGTTGATCCTCGGCAATCGGGGATGGGCCAAGCCTGGTCAGGATTTCGGTATGCAGCGATCCGCTTGTCATGGTTTGGTTGTCCTTGCGGCAGGGTGCGTCGGTGTCTTCAGGTGGCAAAAGAACCGATTGCTGCGGCGGCAGGGTGTCGATCACGTCCTCGGCGTTGCGCACCAGTGTTGCACCGTCGCGGATCAACAGATTGCACCCAGCGGCGCGGGCGTCGAACGGGTGGCCGGGCACGGCCAGAACCTCTCGCCCCTGATCAAGCGCATCGCGGGCCGTGATCAGGCTGCCTGATTTCGCCGCCGCTTCGACAACGATGACCGTTTGCGATAGGCCCGAGATGATCCGATTGCGGCGCGGAAAGTGCCGGGCCTGGGGCGTTACGCCCATGGGTTGTTCCGAGAGGCGCAGGCCCTTGTCGGCGATGTTCCGCGCCAGATCCGTGTTTTCCGCTGGGTAGATCACGTCGACTCCACCCGCCATCACGGCAATGGTTCCGGTTTCTAAAGCAGACATATGCGCCGAGGTGTCGATCCCCCGGGCCAGACCCGACACGACAATAAACCCCTTTTCGCCTAACTCTTTCGCCAGCCCGCGTGCCATCCGGGCCCCGAGGGAGGAACAATTTCGCGCCCCAACCATCGCAATCGCCGATCTTTGCAAAAGGGACGTATCGCCAATCGCCCAAAGGATCGGAGGAGCATCAGAGATGTCATTCAAAGCGGCAGGGAAATAGGCAGACCCAAGGCACAAAAGCCGCGCATTGGCGGCTTTTGCGGCCTTGAGTTCCGCCTCGATCACACCGGGGGGACAGATTTCATACCCGTCGATCCCGGCAGCGCGTGCCATTTCGGGCAGCGCGGCCAGCGCGTTCTGCGCCGAGCCATGTTCGCGCAGCAGCCGGCGAAACGTCGCCGGACCAACCTTGCGCGAGCGCAACAGACGAAGCCAGGAAAACCGATCCTCTTCCGTGGTGGGTGGGAGTGTGGGGTGATTGGAAGAAAGCTGCTCTTCGGTCATCCGATGCTCCGCCTGATTGCAGAACTGGTTTACGGGGTATGGGGTTAACAGCTTGTGAATCGAAGAAAATTAGATGCGTTTTTTCAGAACGCGTTTCTGGATATCTGTATATATGTTTGAAAAGGCGGAGAAATTTCTTGCGAATTTTCTTGGGCAGACAGGAGCGGGCGCGTTGCGAAAGGCCCACAGCGTTAACCGAGCGCCCCCCTTTAAGCTGATTCCGACTCAGGTGGCCGAGCCGCCCACCGTTAGCCCGTCCATCAGAACCGTCGGCTGCCCGACGCCCACCGGCACCCACTGGCCATCTTTGCCGCAGGTGCCCATGCCTGGGTCCAGCGCCATGTCATTGCCCAGACCGCGGATGCGTTTCAGCGCCGACGGCCCGTCACCGATCAGGGTCGCGCCTTTGACCGGCGCGCCGATCTTGCCGTTTTCGACCCGGTAGGCCTCGGTGCACGAGAACACGAATTTGCCATTGGTGATATCCACCTGTCCGCCGCCGAATCCAACGGCCCAGATGCCATCCTTGATATCTGCCACCAGCGCAGCCGGGTCCGCGTCGCCGCCCAACATCACCGTATTCGTCATGCGCGGCATGGGTTTGTGGGCATAGCTCTGCCGCCGTCCGTTGCCGGTTGGCGCAACGCCCATCAGACGGGCGTTCTGCCGGTCCTGCATGTAGCCGGTCAGGATGCCATCCTCGATCAGTACCGTCCGTGAACTGGGCGTGCCCTCGTCGTCCACAGTGATCGAGCCGCGCCGGTCAGTCATCGTGCCGTCGTCTACCACGGTTACGCCTTTCGACGCGATTTGCTGCCCCATCAGGCCCGCAAAGGCTGAACTTCCCTTGCGGTTGAAATCACCTTCAAGCCCGTGCCCGATGGCCTCATGCAGCAGAATTCCGGGCCAGCCGGGGCCAAGCGCGACCTCCATGACACCCGCCGGGGCAGGGACCGCGTCGAGGTTGACCAAAGCGATCCGCAGAGCCTCGCGCGCTTTGCCTTGCCAGTCAGAGGGATCAATGAGCCCGTCCAGCCCCACGCGACCGCCGCCCCCGGCCGAGCCGCTTTCGCGCCGTCCGTTCTGTTCCACGATGACCGAGACATTCAGGCGCGTCATCGGGCGCACATCGCGCACCAACACGCCGTCGGGGCGCAGAATCTCGACCTCTTGCACGGCGGCGGCGATGGTGGCGCTGACTTGCACCACGCGCGGGTCCAGATCGCGGGTAAAAGCGTCGATGGCGCGCAGGGTCTCGATCTTGACCGGGAAGTCAGCGGATTCGATCGGGTCTTCGTCGGTATAAAGCCGTTTGTTGGTGGCCATCGGGGCATCAGCCAGCGTTCCGCCGCCGTCCCCCACCGCCAGCCGCGCAGTTTCCGAGGCGCGTTTCAGCGCCGGGATCGACACGTCGGTCGAATGGGCATAACCCGCGACCTCGCCCTGAACGGCGCGCAGGCCGAACCCTTCGGAGGCGTCATAAGACGCGGTGCGCAGTCGCCCATCGTCAAACACCAGAGACTCGGATTTTCGCCGCTCGACAAACAGCTCTCCATCCTCGGCACCAGCCGTGGCTGAGCGCAAAATGGCCAAGGCCTCATCCTGCGGTAAAGCGCTGTCAAAGGGGCGGAACGGGGCCTGAGTCATCGGTTGCGACCTTTCGGGTTTGATCCAGATCAAAAATAGCGTCTGTTTGACGCAAGCATTTTGCTTTATCTACCCGCTGGAATATGGTTTTTAACGCGTCCAAAGACAACGGGAGAGGTGCGACTGATTCACACCTTTTCGCCAGGGACGTAAAGATCAAACGATCAGGACAGAATATGAAGAATGCTTTGATGCTTTCGGGGTTGATGACAGCCCTCTCCAGCCTCCCCGCCATGGCTCAGGAGCTTGAGATTATTGGCAAACCGGTCGATGGCGGCCTGGGGTTCCAGCCCGCAGCCACAAGCCTGGCCGAGGGAATTCACAAGCTGGACAACATGATTCTGGTGATCATCACCGTGATCTGCCTGTTCGTCGCGGCACTGCTGGTTTACTGCATTGTGCGCTACAACAGTCGTGTTAACCCGACCCCGGCGCGGTTCTCGCACTATACGCCGGTTGAGATCGCCTGGACCCTTGGACCGATCCTGATTCTGGTTTTCATCGGGGCTTTTTCGCTGCCGGTGCTGTTCAAGCAGCAGGAAATTCCGGAAGGCGACGTGGTGATCAAGGTAGTGGGCAACCAGTGGTACTGGACCTACGAATATGTCGATCACGATTTCGCCTTTGACAGCTATCTGCTGGGTCATCCGGCGACACTGGACGAGGGTGCGCGCCCTGCCGACGCAGACGTGACGCCGTTTGTTCTTGATGACGCCATGCGCGCCAAGCTGGCCGATGCAGGCTACAGCGATGATGAATGGCTTCTGGCCACCGACACCGCCGTTGTCGTGCCGGTTGGCAAGATCGTCGTGATGCAGGTAACGGCGTCGGACGTGATCCATTCGTGGACCATTCCGTCCTTCGGTGTGAAGCAGGACGGCGTTCCGGGGCGTCTGGCCGAACTGTGGTTCCAGGCCGACAAAGAGGGCGTCTATTTCGGACAGTGTTCAGAACTGTGCGGCAAGGACCACGCGTATATGCCGATCACCGTCAAAGTGGTCAGCGAAGAAGCGTATGAGGAATGGCTGCAGGGTGCTCTGGAAGAGTATGCGGGCCAGCCTGCGGCGTATCAGGTTGCCTCGAACTAAGCCGCTTTTGGCCTAGGTAAGACTGCAGGCTGCGCGGGGATCGCGCAGCTTTTGCCCCAGAAGGACCGGACATGAGCGACGCAAGCATCAATGCCAGCCAAGTGACCGCCAAGGCGCACGCGGATGAGGCCAGCTTTGGCGATTACTTCGCCCTGCTGAAGCCGCGCGTAATGTCTTTGGTCGTGTTCACGGCTTTGGTGGGGCTGCTGGCGGCACCTGTTCCGGTGCATCCGTTTGTGGGCTTCTGCGCGATTCTGTTCATCGCCATTGGCGGAGGTGCCTCGGGCGCGCTGAACATGTGGTGGGACGCGGATATCGACCGGGTGATGAAACGCACCAAAGGCCGTCCGATCCCCTCGGGCAAGGTCGAAGAGGGCGAGGCGCTGGCCTTGGGTCTGGCACTGTCTGGCCTGTCGGTGATCATGCTGGGGCTGGCGACCAACTGGTTCGCAGGGGCGTTTCTGGCCTTTACCATTTTTTTCTACGTCGTCGTTTATACGATGTGGCTGAAACGCTCGACGCCGCAGAACATCGTGATCGGCGGCGCGGCGGGGGCCTTCCCGCCGGTGATCGGCTGGGTGGCGGCGACCGGCTCCATGTCTGTCGAGCCATGGCTGATGTTCGCCCTGACTTTCATGTGGACACCACCGCATTTCTGGGCGCTGGCGCTGTTCATGCGCTCGGATTATGACGATGCAGGCGTTCCGATGCTGACCGTAACCCATGGCCGCCGCGCGACGCGCTGGCATATTCTGGTCTACACTGCGCTGCTGGCCACGCTGGCCGTGGGCACCGCGTTCTCGGGCATTGGCGGCCCGATCTACCTGACCGTTGCCGTTGTGATGAACGCCCTTTTCCTCCGTGGCGCGTGGCAGATTTCGCGTCGGACCGAGGACGACTCGGAGGTGGACAATTTCAAGGTGGAACGCAGCTTCTTCAAACTTTCGCTGCTGTATCTCTCCCTGCATTTCGGCGCGATTCTGGTTGAGGCGCTGTTGAAGCCTTACGGCTTGGGAGGCTGGTCATGAGTCTGCGCAAAAGCCATGAACTGCATCAGCGCAGGTTCAGCCGCAATCTGGGCGTAGGCCTGACATTGGCGGCGTTCATCGTGATCATCTTTGGCCTGACGGTCGTCAAGGTCTCGGGCACCGATTTCAACATGGCGACGCAAGAGGTGCAGAACTGATGGCGCTGTCGGGTCCGCAAAAAACGGTTGCACAGACCGTAGGGGTGGTTGTCCTGATGGGTAGCCTCGCCTGGGCGGCAGTGCCGTTTTATGACTGGTTCTGCCGGGTCACCGGGTTTGGCGGCACCACCGGCGTGGCCGCCTCCGCGCCCGAGGACATTCTGGACCGCACTGTCACCGTCCGCTTTGACGCCTCCAAAGCCAAGGATATGGCGTGGGAGTTCAAGCCGGTCGAGCGCGAGATGGAAGTGCGCATCGGCGAAACCGGTCTGGCCTTTTACGAGGCTTACAACCCGACCGACCGGCCCATCGCCGGTCAGGCGTCCTATAACGTCGCGCCCTATTCGGCGGGTGGGTATTTCCAGAAAATCGCCTGTTTCTGCTTTGAAGAACAGGTGCTGGAGCCCGGCGAGCGGGTTCAGATGCCGGTCACATTCTTCGTCGATCCTGAAATGGTTGACGATCTTGAAGCCAAGTATGTGCATACGATCACTCTGTCGTATACATTCTACGAAATTGACCTGCCCGAGGGCTATGCCGCCCTTGATGTGCAGGCAGATACAAACACGAACTAACGCCTTTAGGTGAGGGACTTTGATGGCACACGCTAAAAATCACGACTACCACATTCTGAACCCCTCGATCTGGCCGCTGATCGGCGCGATCGGCGGCTTCGTGATGCTGTTCGGAGCCGTCCTCTGGATGCACGGCATCACCCCGTGGATGTTCTGGGCTGGTCTGATTGCCGTTTTGTACACCATGTTCGCTTGGTGGTCCGAGGTGGTGGTCGAAAGCCGTCAGGGCGACCATACGCCGGTTGTCCGCATCGGCCTGCGCTATGGTTTCATCCTGTTCGTGATGTCCGAGGTGATGTTCTTCTTCGCCTGGTTCTGGTCGTTCTTCAAACATCGCATGTACCCGATGTACGACTATGCAGGTACCGAGTACATCCAGCCGGATATCCACGCGGTTGACCCGTTCCACCTGCCGCTGATCAACACGCTGGTGCTGCTGCTGTCGGGCTGTGCGATCACCTGGGCGCACCATGCGCTGGTGCATGACAATGACCGCAAAGCGCTGATAAACGGTCTGGCCATCGGTATCGTTCTGGGCATCGCCTTTACCGCGCTGCAGGGCTATGAATACTATGAATTGCTGGCCCACGAGGGGTGGAAGTTCGGCGATGATCAGTTCTATTCGAACTTCTTCATGGCGACCGGTTTCCATGGCGCGCACGTGATCATCGGGACGATCTTCCTGTCGGTCTGTCTGATCCGGGCGTTGAAAGGGGACTTTACCCCCGAGAAACACGTCGGGTTCGAGGCTGCCGCCTGGTACTGGCACTTTGTTGACGTGGTTTGGCTGTTCCTGTTCTTCGCCGTCTACATCTGGGGCCAAGCCCCGCTGATGTAAGCCGCGTCAGGTGATCCAATTGCAAAAGCCGCCCTTTGGGGCGGCTTTTTCTCTATTCCCGGGCGCAAAATTGCGCCCCATACAATTGGGCGGTTGCAAACCCCGTGACCTGCCCCTTAACAAGACGCCGGTTCCTGCAACGAGGTATGATCGTCCATGCGCCGCACTCTGTTCCTGCTGATCTTCGGCCTTGCCGGTCTGGGCGTGCTGTTGTCGCTGGGCGTGTGGCAAGTGCAGCGGCTTGGGTGGAAACAGGCTGTGCTGGCCGAGATCGATAGTCGGATTTCTGCTGACCCGATCGCCCTGCCATCAGCGGTGTCCGAGGGCGCGGACAAATACCTTCCGGTCATCGTTTCGGGCGAGATGGAGCCCGGGGAGATTCACGTTCTGGTGTCGGTCAAACAGGTCGGTGCGGGGTACCGGATCATTCAATCCTTCAGCACCGAAGACCGGAGCATTCTGGTGGATCGTGGCTTTGTGCCGACGACCGCGAAGCAGGCCGAGCGGCAGACCGGTCCGATGGAGGTCACCGGCAACCTGCACTGGCCCGACGAGATCGACAGCTACACGCCTGAGCCGGACATCGACAGCAACATCTGGTTCGCCCGCGACGTGCCCAATCTGGCCGCTGCGTTGGGGGCCGAGCCCATTCTGCTGATCGCCCGGTCTGAAACCGATCCGGGCGTGACCCCTCTGCCTGTGGATACGGCAGGCATCCCGAACGATCACCTGCAATACGCAATCACATGGTTTGGTCTGGCCTTGGTCTGGGCCGCGATGACCGCATATTTCCTGTGGCGCAGCCGCGCCCCGTCTGAGAGTGAAGCGACATGAAATATATCTCGACCCGAGGCCAAGCGCCCGAACTGACCTTTGAAGAAGCGATGCTGACCGGGCTGGCCCGCGACGGCGGTCTGTACCTGCCTGCCGAGATCCCGGTGATGAGCCATGACGAGATCGCCGCTTTGGCCGGTCTGCCCTATGAAGAGATCGCGTTTCGGGTGATGTGGCCCTATGTCAGCGGCTCGTTCACCGAAGATGAGTTCAAGGACATCATCACCCGCGCTTATTCTGGGTTCGGCCACGACGCCCGCGCGCCGCTGAAGCAGCTGAACGAGAACCACTTCCTGCTGGAGTTGTTCCACGGGCCGACGCTGGCCTTCAAGGATTTCGCCATGCAGCTGATCGGTCAGCTGTTTCAGGTGGCCCTGAAACGGCGCAATGACCGTGTGACTATTGTGGGCGCGACCAGTGGTGACACAGGATCAGCTGCGATCGAGGCGTTCCGCGGGCTGGACGCGGTGGATGTGTTTATCCTGTTCCCGCATGGTCGTGTCTCCGAGGTGCAGCGCCGTCAGATGACGACGCCCGCCGACAGTAACGTGCACGCGCTGGCCGTGGATGGGGATTTCGACGATTGTCAGGCTGCGTTGAAGGATATGTTCAACGATTTCGACTTCCGCGATGGGGTGAAGCTGGCCGGTGTGAACTCGATCAACTTCGCGCGGGTGCTGGCGCAGATCGTGTATTACTTCTCGGCGGCCGTCAGCCTCGGCGCGCCGCACCGCAAGGTCAGCTTTACGGTGCCGACCGGCAACTTTGGCGACATCTTCGCGGGCTATCTGGCCAAACGTATGGGCCTGCCCATCGACCGTCTGGTCGTGGCGACCAACCAGAACGACATTCTGCACCGGTGCTTGTCGGGTGAGGGGTATTTCAAGGGCGAAACCATCCCCTCGATCAGCCCGTCGATGGATATTCAGGTCAGTTCGAACTTTGAACGCGCACTGTACTATGTCTATGGCGAGGATGGTTCAGCCGTGGCGCAGCTAATGGATGAGCTCAAGACCGGCGGCTTCAACGTCAGCCAAGGCGCGATGGATGCCCTGCGCGAAAGCTTCGACTCGGGGCGCGTGTCCGAGGATGAAACGTTGGAGACGATCAAGCACACGCTGGCGCACAGCGCTGAACTGGTCTGCCCGCACTCGGCCATTGGGATCAAGGTTGGTGAGGATCACCGCACGGCAGAGGTGCCGATGGTCACTCTGGCCACCGCGCACCCGGCGAAATTCCCGGCGGCGGTCGAGAAGGCAAGCGGTGAACATGCCCCCCTTCCATCCCGCATGTCTGATCTGTATGAACGTCCCGAACGGGTGACCCGCATTGCCAACGATCTGGGGGCCCTTGAGGATCATATCAGAAGGCACATCGCTGAGTGACAGTCAGACAAGACCAGCTGAAGAACGGATTTCGTATCGTCAGTGAACACATGCCGGGGCTGCAATCGGCGGCCATCGGCATCTGGGTGACCGCCGGTGCGCGGAACGAGCGGATCGAACAGAACGGCATTGCGCATTTCCTTGAGCATATGGCGTTCAAGGGAACCGAGCGGAGGACAGCGCTGCAAATCGCCGAGGCGATCGAGGATGTGGGCGGCTATATCAACGCCTATACCTCGCGCGAGGTGACGGCCTATTACGCGCGCGTTCTGAAGGACGACGTGGCGCTGGCGATGGATGTGATCGGCGACATCGTTCTGAACCCGATCTTCGATCCGCGCGAGATCGAAGTTGAGCGCGGCGTGATCCTGCAGGAAATCGGTCAGGCCTATGACACGCCCGATGATGTGATCTTTGACTGGCTGCAAGAGCAGAGCTATCACGACCAACCCCTTGGTCGCACCATTCTGGGCCCGACCGAGCGGGTCAGCGCGTTCTCGCGCGAAGACCTGTCGGGCTTTGTGGCCGAGCATTATGGCCCCGACCAGATGATCCTGTCTGCGGCCGGTGCCGTGGATCATGACGCGCTGATGAAGATGGCCGAAGAGATGTTTGGCCATCTGCAACCGCGCAAAGGTCTGATCCCGGAAACCGCCCGTTTCACCGGTGGCGAAGCGCGGCAGGAGAAAGAGCTGGAACAGGCGCATTTTGCGCTGGCGCTGGAAAGCCCCGGTTATCGCGACGATGCGATCTATACGGCGCAGATTTATTCCACCGCTTTGGGTGGTGGCATGTCCTCGCGCCTGTTTCAGGAAGTGCGCGAGTCGCGCGGGTTGTGCTATACGATCTTTGCGCAGACCGGGGCTTATGCCGATACCGGGACGACCACGATCTATGCGGGTACGTCCGCCGATCAGGTCGGCGAATTGGCGACCATCACCATCGATGAGATGAAGCGCGCCGCCGAAGACATGAGCGCCGAAGAGGTCGCCCGCGCGCGTGCGCAGATGAAAGCGGGGATGCTGATGGGGCTGGAAAGCCCCTCGAACCGGGCGGAACGGCTGGCGCGGCTGGTGCAGATCTGGGGACGTGTGCCCTCGCTTGAGGATACGGTGGCCAAGATCGACGCTGTTACCACCAGGGATGTTCTGGCCTTTGCTGAAACCATGGCGGTACAGGCCCCGGCGGCGCTGGCACTTTATGGCCCGGTGTCGGGCGCGCCCTCACTGGCGGAATTGCAGGAGAGGCGCGCGGCGTGATGCTTCTGGGCCGACGCAAGCTGAAACTCGAAACCGAGCGCCTGAGCTTGCGCCCGCCCATCCATTCCGACTTCAATGAATGGGCGGCGCTGCGGCGGGCGTCCAAAGACTACCTCACCCCGTGGGAGCCGATCTGGGCCAAGGATCACCTGAGCCGGAAGTCATTCACCAACCGGGTCTACTGGGCGCAACGCTCGGTCGCCGGGGGCACAGCAATCCCGCTGTTCCTGTTCCGCCGCTCGGACGATGTGTTGGTGGGTGCGATAACGCTGGACAATGTTCGTCGCGGACCTGCACAGGCGGGGACGCTGGGGTATTGGACCGGTCAGGCCTTTGCCCGTCAGGGTTACATGCGCGAGGCCATCGGAGCCGTGGTTCACCACGCCTTCACCCGTCTGGACCTGAGCCGGATCGAGGCCGCTTGCCTGCCGGAAAACGCGGCCTCGCGGGGGTTGCTCGAAAGCTCTGGCTTCAAATACGAGGGCGTCGCGCAGTCTTATCTGCAAATCAACGGGCGGTGGCGGACACACGTGTTATACGCCAGCTTGCGGTCGGATCGGCGGGGTAAAACGGACGCGGGGTAGGGGGCTCTGCCCCCGTCGCGGCAAGCCGCGACTCCCCCGGGATATTTTTGGCCAGATGAACAAGGGGCATGACTTGGCGGCGGGATGCGCTACACTCTGGTCATGCGCTGGTTGGTTGCGGCATTGATGGTGATCTCGGGCGGGGCTGCGGCGCAGGAGCGGCGGCCGAGCCATTGTATCGCCATCGCGGATGCCGCACCGGGGATCGAATACCTGCATAAGGCGGCGTGGCAGGACCCGGTGCCGGAGTTTTCGGTGCGGATCAGTTACATCGCTCATGCCTCTTTCATGATCCAGACGCAAGGCGGGTTAAATGCGGTCACCGATTTCACCGGGTTCATCGGCAGCGCCGATCTGATTCCGGATGTGGTGACGATGAACCACGCCCATTCCACCCATTGGACGGCTCATCCCGATCCAGCCATCCCGCATGTGTTGCCGGGGTGGGGCGAGTTTGGGCAGGGGATCGATCATTACCTCGATCTGGGTGAGATGCTGGTACGCAACGTCTCGACCGATATCCGCTCGGTCTATGGCGGGGTCGAGGAGCGTGGGAATTCGATCTTCGTGTTCGAGGTTGAGGGCCTTTGCATCGGCCATTTGGGCCATCTGCATCATGTTCCGTCAGACGAGCAATTCGCCGCACTGGGACGGCTGGATGTGGTGATGGCAGCGGTGGATGGTGGTACGACAATGCCTCTGCCCGAGATGATCTCGGTTCTCAGGCGGCTCAAAAGCTCGGTTATCATCCCGATGCACTGGTTTTCCGGTTTTTCGCTGGACCGGTTTCTGGTCGATATCCGGAACGATTTTCCGGTGGAACGTGAGGGCGTGTCGGAAATCACCGTCTCGCTACGTACCTTGCCCGACCGGCCAACGGTGGTCGTGCTGGAGCCGCGCTATCTGATTGATCTGGAATAGGGCTTGTCGGCGTCCGTTGCGTTGGGCCATGAAGGGGTATGAGCCTGAACCCCGCCGATGACAGTTTCGCCGATTTGATCCGCTCGCAGCTGGGGGGTGATGTTCTGCGCCCGGTTGCCGAGCGGTATTTGACCGAGCCGCGCAACCGGTTTGCGGGTCATGTGGGCGTGCTGGCCTCGCCACGCACGGTCGAGGAGGTTGCGGCGCTTGTCCGGCTGGCTTCGGATGCTCGCGTGCCGGTCGTGCCTTACGGCGGTGGCACTGGTCTGGTGGGCGGGCAGGTGATGACCGATGGCCCGGCACCGTCGTTGATATCGCTGGAACGGATGACGGCCATCCGCGCCGTCTACCCGACCGAGAACGTTCTGGTCGCCGAGGCAGGTGCGATTCTATCCGACGTTCAGTCTGCGGCAGAGGCGGCGGATCGCTTGTTCCCCCTGTCGCTGGCGGCGCAGGGCTCGTGCCGGATTGGTGGCAACCTTGCGACCAATGCCGGTGGGGTCAACGTTCTGCGTTACGGCAATGCGCGGGATTTGTGTCTGGGGCTTGAGGCGGTGCTGCCGAATGGCGAAATCTGGCACGGTCTCAGCCGGTTGCGGAAGGACAATACGGGCTACGATCTGCGCAATCTGCTGATCGGGTCCGAAGGGACGTTGGGGATTATCACAGCCGCCGCGCTGAAACTGTACCCGCGCCCTGCGGCGGTTGGGACGGCGATGTTTCGAGTGACCTCGGCTGAGGCGGCCATCGACCTGCTGGCTCTGGCCCGCGATCTTGTGGGCGAGACTGTCAGTTCGTTCGAACTGATCAATCGGCAGGGGTTGGAATTTCTGACCGAGGTTTTGCCGGATGTTCGGCAGCCTTTCGACGTGCAACCCGACTGGTGCGTTCTGGTCGAGCTTGGCCTGTCTGTCGGTCAGTCGCCTGCGGATGCTCTGGAGGCGATCTATGCCGCCGCCGATGCGAAGGGTTTGATCAACGACGGTGTCATTGCCCAGAGCGAGGCGCAGCGCGCTGACCTGTGGGCGGTGCGCGAGCGTATCCCCGAGGCGAACCGCCTGATTGGGTCGGTTTCAAGCCACGATATCTCAGTCCCGATCTCAGCAATCCCCGAGTTCATCCGGTGCGGGGCGGAGGCCGTCCGCGCGATCGGCCCGTTTCGGATCAACTGTTTCGGGCATGTTGGCGATGGGAATCTGCACTACAATGTGTTTCCGCCGCGCGGTTTCAACAGGGCGGAATTCGATGATAAACGCGCCGCGATCCAGCATGCCGTCTATGATCTGGTGCATGAGTTCAAGGGCTCTGTCAGCGCCGAGCACGGGGTGGGGCGTCTGAAAACCGAGGATCTGGAGAAATACGGTGACCCGACCAAGCTGAGCGCCATGCGTGCGATAAAGGCCGCGCTTGATCCGAAGGGAATCATGAATCCCGGAGCCGTATTGAAGGGGTGAACACGGCCCGGACGGGCCGTGTTCCGGTGGCGCCTTAAGACGCAGGCAGGATCACCTTGTCGATCACGTGGATCACGCCATTCTTGGTTTCGATATCGGCCTGAACCACATTGGCGTCGTTGATCATGACGCCCGAATCCAGATCGACGGTGATGTCGCCGCCCTGAACGGTGGCTGCGGTCATGTCGTCAGACAGGTCCCCGGACATCACTTTGCCCGGAACAACGTGATAGGTCAGGATCGCGACCAACTGGTCCTTGTTTTCAGGTTTCAGCAGGTTTTCAACCGTGCCCTCGGGCAGGGCGGCAAAGGCTGCGTCGGTTGGGGCAAACACGGTGAACGGGCCTTCGCCCTTCAGCGTGTCGACCAGTTCAGCCGCCTGGACCGCTGCGACGAGGGTTTCAAAATCTCCGGCCGCGACAGCCGTATCGACGATGTCCTTGCCGTGACCGTCGGCCATGACAGAGGTGCTGAGAAGAAGGGTCGCGACACTGGCGGCGGCGAATTTGCGGAACATGTGGTATCTCCCATAAGTTGAAATGCTTTATGCAGCATCTCTTGGGGTACGGAGGGTTATCGCAAAAAGATCACTGGCCGTGTGGGGGAATTCAGTTTGAAAGCGGGTCGCGCAGCGCTAAGCCGCCGGAGCGGTAGATTTCCAATCACGAATTTGTGAACGCGATGCGGTCAGAGCCCCTCGAATTCGCACAGGACGTGAACATCCATGCCCATATCCTCCAGCACTTTGCGGCCCCCAAGCTCGGGCAGGTCGATGATGAAAGAGCATGACATGATCTCGCCGCCCAGACGTTCGATCAGTTTGATCCCGGCTTCGGCGGTGCCGCCGGTGGCGAGCAGATCGTCGACCACAAGGATTTTCTCGCCGGGCATGATGGCGTCATCGTGGATTTCCACGATGGCCTCGCCGTATTCCAGCTTGTAGTCCTGACTGATCGTGGTGCCGGGCAGCTTGCCTTTCTTGCGGATGGGCACGAAACCCACGCTCAGCTGATGCGCGATGGCACCGCCCAGAATGAAGCCACGAGCCTCGAGCCCGACCACCTTGTCGATCCGCTCGCCCGCGTAAGGATGCAGCATCTGGTCGATGGCCATGCGAAACCCGCGCGGGTCGGCGAACAGGGTGGTGACGTCCCGGAACATGATCCCCTCGTGCGGGAAATCAACGATGGTGCGGATGTAATCCTTGACCGACTTGTTTCTGGACATGGCCAACCCCTCTGGCGTCACAACACGCAGGTGTGTGGCCCATCGGGGTCAGTCATGCAAGGATTGATTGTCGGCGATTACTTGCGACGTTTCGGAATAGCGTTTGGCAGACCGTAGTAACGATACAGCGTGGCGGGCAGCCACGACAGGTGCGGTTTGCGCCAATTGCGTTGATCTCGCAAAAGAAATGCCTGAGCGACATGAAGATTCATTGCCTTGTTCCTTATTATTTGTTAGGGCCCGATAATTACAACCTCTATGCTATGTATATACAAAGCATAGAGGTGAGAAACAAGGGCTGAATGGGATCAAAGCGCGTGGCAAAGAAAGACGGCAAGGGGTCTACCAAGAAAAACAGTCAGTTAGTCCTGCGGTTGGACAAAGACGAACGTGATGCGTTTGTCGATCTGTGCCGAGAGATGGATACCTCAGCCGCGCGGGAAATCCGCCGCTTTATCCGCGGTTTCATGAAAGAAAACGCCGAAGACTAAGTCAGGCCGGGCGGCGCAGAACAGCCGTGGCCACACCCATTCCGATCAGAGTCAACCCGCCGAAGCGGGTTATTGCGGTGATTAAGCCGGCGCGCCCGATCATGCGGCGCAGACGGTCCGCCAGCAGTGCATAGGCCAGGGCGTTCAGCCAGGCCAGGCCGACAAATGTTGCGATCAGGATGGCGAATTGCGGGCCAAGGGGATCAGCCGGACGCAGAAATTGCGGCACGAAGGCGATGAAAAAGGCGATGGATTTCGGGTTTAGCGCGGTCACTGCCGCTGCGTGCCCGAAAACGCTGCGCGCCGACACGTCGCGGCCTGTGTCGACAGCGCTCAGCCCGCTTGATGGCGCGCTGCGTAGAAGTTTGATCCCCAGCCAGACCAGATAAGCCGCGCCGACCCATTTTAGCACGGAAAACAGGGTGGCCGAGGCCAGAACCAGCGCGCCCAACCCTAGCAATGATGCGGTCATCGCCACCAGATCTCCCACCGCGACCCCGGTGGCCGAGGCGACCGCAACGCTGCGGCCCTTGGACAGCGCATAGCTGAGAACCAGCAACACCGTGGGACCCGGAATCAGCAGCAATGCGGTCGATGCAGCCACAAAGGCCAGCCAGAGTTCGAAAGACATGGGTCATCCTCGGTTGTGCGCCCCGCAGCAAGCACCGAAGTCATCGCTGCGTCAAGCCGTTTGCGTTTGCCCGGAAATCCTGAAGGTCGGATTAAGCTTGCTGCATAATCCTTGAATCTGCGCCGATGGTCCCCAGTCTGATAAGAGCCACCTGTTGCGGAGGATTCGATGACACAGACCCGAGACGTTTATCCAAACGCGCTTTCCCGGCCCGGCGCGTCCGGTGCGCGGCGCTTTCTGCGGGTCATCTACACCCTGACGGCCCTGATCGTTTTGGCTTACGTGGCCGCCGTTGGGTACATGTACGTGAACCAGCGCGATTTGCTGTTCAAAGCGTCAGGCGAATTGCCCGAGCCCGGCGCGGTGGGGCTGTCGGATGTCGACGTGCTTTCACTACCCATGTCCGACGGGGTGGTGCTGACCGCATGGTCCGCGCCTGCGGTGGCCGAAGGCGCGCCCACGGTTTTGTTCTTTCACGGCCAAAGCGGCAATCTGGGCGACCGCGCGGACCGGATGCGGGAAATCCTTAACAGCGGTTACGGGTTGCTCGCCCCCAGCTATCGCGGGTTTCCGGGAAGTGAGGGCCAACCGTCCGAGGTCGCCTTGGTGTCGGACGGTCTGGAACTGTTCGACCGGTTGACCGAGCAGGGCAAGCCGGTTGTGCTGCATGGTCAGAGCCTTGGAACGGGTGTGGCTGCTGCCGTCGCTGCGCAGCGCCCGTCAGCAGAACTTCTGGTGCTTGAGGCTCCGTTCACTGCGACCGTTGACGTTGCGGGCGAACGCTATCCCTGGCTGCCGGTGAACATGCTGATGCAGGATAAATTCGCCACGCGCGACGTCATTGACCAGGTCGAAGTGCCCACGCTGATCTTCCACGGCACCGGCGATATCGTGGTCCCGGTTCAGCATAGCGAGGCTTTAGCCGCGATGGCCGATGACAACGTGCAACTGTTCCTGATCCCGGACGGCACCCATAACGACCTGTGGTCGCACGGGTTGTGGCGGCAGGTTCAGGCCAGCCTGCCACAGCACTGATGTCGATCAGAGGATACGCCCCGCCACCGCATCCAGCTTGGCCAACAAGGCCGGGTCTCGCTTTTCAGGCGCGGTGAGGATCGCGTATTCCAGCGCCCGGTCGCAACCATGCGGGCACGGGGCCCGCTCAGCCCCCAACAGCGCGGGCAGGCCTTTGACCAACGTACGGGCTTTCTCGGCATTGCCGGTCAGCGTGGCGATGATGGCGGTCACATCGACCTCGCCGTGATCTGGGTGCCAACTGTCGTAATCCGTGACCATCGCGACCGAGGCGTAGCAAAGCTCAGCCTCGCGGGCGAGTTTCGCCTCGGGCATATTGGTCATGCCGATCACGTCGCAACCCCAGTGCTCGCGGTACATTTTCGATTCCGCCAATGACGAAAACTGCGGCCCCTCCATCGCCAGATAGGTGCCGCCGCGATGGATGTTGATCCCCGCCGCCTTGCCAGCCGTCTCGCACGCGTCGCTCAGGTGGGGGCAGGTAGGGTGGGCCACGCTGACATGCGCCACGCAGCCGGTGCCAAAGAAGCTCTTCTCGCGCGCAAAGGTCCGGTCGATGAACTGATCCACGATCACGAAATCCCCCGGCGCCATGTGCTCGCGAAACGATCCGCAGGCCGAGACCGAGATCACATCCGTCACGCCCAGCCGTTTCAGCGCGTCAATGTTGGCGCGATAGGGCACCTCGGTCGGCGAATGCACATGCCCGCGCCCGTGACGCGGCAGGAATGCCATTTCGACACCCTCCAGCGACCCGGTCAGGATCTGGTCCGAAGGTGCGCCCCAAGGCGTTTCGACCGTAACCCATTCCGCATTTTCCAACCCGTCAATGTCGTAGATGCCCGAGCCGCCGATAACGGCAATTTTGGTCTGAGTCACTGTTTCGCCTCCGCGTGGATATGTGGTGACAGATTTGTGTGGTCTGGGCCCTGCTTTGGCAAGGGGGCTATTCGGTCTGGTCCGGCAGATTGCGCGCCTGTGCTTGCGCGTTGAAATCTGCCCAGGCTTTGTCAAACCCGTCCAGCGGCCAAGTTAAATCTCGGGACTGACCGTGACGATCTCTGAACACAAAGCGATAAGCGTCGCCGGTCTGCATGGCATCAATGATGTCCTCCGCTCTTTCGCCCTCGAACACGCAACTCAAACCGGTCAGACACCCCGGTCGCCGGGTGCGCCAGATGACCTGATCCCCCTGATCAATGCGAAACCCGGATGGAGAGAACAGGGTGCCCGGCTCCATCCCGAATTCAATCCTCGTGCCTTCGGGTTCGGGCGTGATGAACATGAACTGCGCTGCGAATTCTGGCCGCCCCGAAAAAACATCGACCCGTCGGATGTAACAACGCTGCCGTAATGCGCCGTCCTCTTCGCGCTCATCGCAGATCGAGGTCCAGATGCCGAAGACCTGATGATGGGTCACGCGCCAGTTTCCAGGCGTGTCATTGCCTTGTAAATCCTGCGCAAATGCGGGCAGGGCGGTTAGCAAAAACAGGAGCATCCAGCGCATGCACCACAATTGCCGTGTGCGCGACGACCGACAAGTCACGATGTTGCGAGGGCCGGCTATGCGCCTGCCGCATGGCTGCATCCCGCTTGGTGCGGTGGCTCAACTGCAGGCGTGTCGCTACAAGGACCCCTTCGCGCGAACACACCGACCTATAGGACTGTCCAATGCCCCGAGCCTTGCTGGCAAGCTTTGCCAATCGCCTTGCCATTCCCGATCTGCGCTGGTCGCCGGACGAGGGGCTGACCCTGTCCCGCCTGCGGATCGAGCTTTTGTCAGGGCTGACCGTCGCCCTTGCGCTGGTGCCCGAGGCCGTGGCCTTTGCCTTTGTGGCTGGCGTGCACCCGCTGGTTGGTCTTTACGCGGCGTTTCTGGTCGGTCTCATCACCGCACTGATCGGCGGGCGTCCGGGCATGATCTCGGGTGCGACCGGGGCGCTGGCGGTTGTGATGGTGGCGCTGGTGGCGCAGCACGGGGTCGAGTACCTTTTCGCAACCGTTGTTCTGATGGGCATCCTGCAGGTGATCGCCGGGGCGATGCACTGGGGCCGGTTCATCCGCCTTGTGCCGCACCCGGTCATGCTGGGCTTTGTGAACGGTCTGGCCATCGTGATTTTCCTGGCCCAAATGGGCCAGTTCAAAGTCCCCGGCACAATGGAAAACACCGGCCACGGAATGGGTGGCGGAGAGTGGCTGTCGGGCATGCAGCTTTATACTATGCTGGGCCTTGTCGCCCTGACCATGGCGGTGATCTGGATCATGCCGCGCATCACCCGCGTCATCCCCGCACCGCTGGCAGGTATCGTTGTGGTGGCGGCGCTGGTGATTGGGTTCGGGCTGGACGTGCCTCGGGTTGGTGACTTGGCGTCGATCGAAGGCGGGCTCCCTGCGTTCCACATTCCGATGGTGCCGCTGGATTGGGAAACGTTTGAAATCATCTTGCCATACGCTGTCATTCTGGCCGCCATCGGCCTCATTGAATCGCTGCTGACCCTGAACCTTGTGGGCGAAATGACTGGAAAGCGGGGCGGTGCGTCTCAGGAATGCATCGCGCAGGGCGCAGCCAACGTCGTGACAGGGTTCTTCGGAGGTATGGGCGGCTGCGCTATGATCGGTCAGTCGATGATCAACGTGAAATCCGGCGGGCGCACCCGGATTGCCGGGATCGCGGCGGCGCTGTTCCTGCTGGTCTTCATCCTGTTCGCCTCGCCGCTGATCGAACAAATCCCGCTGGCCGCGCTGGTTGGTGTGATGTTCATGGTGGTGATCGGGACCTTCGCCTGGAACTCGTTCAAGATCATGCGCAAGGTGCCGTTGACCGATGCTTTCGTCATCGTTCTGGTGACGGTCGTGACCGTGATGGAAGACCTTGCGGTTGCGGTGGTTGTGGGTGTCATCGTCTCGGCCCTGGCTTATGCCTGGAACAACGCCAAGCGCATCCATGCGGTTACACGGGAGTCCGAGACTGAAAAGGGCGCGAAGGTCTACGAAATTCAGGGGCCGCTGTTCTTTGGCTCCTCCGAAGGGTTTGTTGAACTGTTCGATGTGGCCAATGATCCGGAAACGGTCATTGTGGATTTCGTCGAAAGCCGGGTTGTGGATCAGTCGGCCCTGCAGGCGATCGAGAGCATTGCCGCAAAATACGAGGCCGCGGGCAAGCGCGTGATGCTGCGCCACCTCAGCCGGGATTGCCACAAGCTGCTGAACAAGGCCGGGCACCTGATGGTCGATAGTGACGACGACCCGGACTACGAAATCGCCGTGGACTACTCGGTCCGCACCGGCATTCTGGGCGGGCACTGAGGATTTGCGAGGCTCTGCCTCGCGCTCCGGGATATTTTTAGACAGATGAAGAAAGGATCCCCTGCTTCTTCTGTTCAAAAATACTTCGGGGGAGTCGCGGCTTGCCGCGGCGGGGGCAGCGCCCCCAGTGTGCGGCGTACTCAGTCGTCCGGACGGCTGAGGCTGAACAGATCGTTCACAACCGAATAGTCCCGATACCCCAGCCGCGCCAACGGTCGGAACGAGGTGACGTCGAACTTACCGTCTCGCAGGTGATCATCGTGCAGATGTACGCCGGTGACCTCGCCAAAGACCACTCTGTTGTGCTCACCGGGTAGGGTCACGATTTGGGTCAGTTTGCATTCCAGTGACGCGGGAGCCCCCTTAATCCGGGCGCAGGGTATGGTTTCGCAATCCACGGGGATCAGGCCAGCATGGGCGAACTCGTCGATATGTTTGGGCAGGCCTTCGGAGCTGGCGTTCATCGCGTCGCGATGGGCGTGGGCGACGACGTTGACGCAGAACACGCCCGTAGCCTCGATATTGGCGATGCTGTCTTTGCCGCCGTCCTGGTCGTGTTTCGTGCCCGTTGAGGCGAACATGACCTGCGGGGGCGTGTAGGCGACCCCATTGAAGAAGGAATAGGGTGCCAGATTGTTGATTCCCTCTGCATCGCGGGTTGAAATCCATCCGATGGGGCGCGGTGTGATGATGGCGTTGAACGGGTTGTGCGGCAATCCATGGCCGTCTTCGGGGCGATAGAACATCTGAACTCCAAGCGTTTGCCCAAGGCGTATCGAAGTGCTAGGGCGAATTCCAGCAAGGAAAAGAGGGCGGGCGTGCAGCAGTTCGGGATCATGCCGGAAAAGCCGGACGATTGGTGGGAGGTCGAAGCGCTTTACGACCTGTGTTTTGCGCCGGGGCGCGAGGCACTGTCCTCGTACCGCTTGCGCGATGATGTGCCGCCCGTTGCCGATCTGTCGCTGGTGGCGCGGGATGGGCAGGGTATTCTGGCGGGCGCGATCCGGTTCTGGCCGGTCCATGTCGGAGATCATGATGCGTTGTTGCTGGGGCCAGTTGCCGTCCACCCGACCCATCAGGGCGAAGGCTTGGGCGGATATCTGATCCACGAAGGGGTCGAGGCCGGTCGGGGATTAGGCTGGGAACGGGTCATGCTGGTCGGTGATGCGCCTTATTACAAAAGATTCGGGTTTTATCCGTTAACGGGGGTTGAGATGCCTCCGCCCACCAACCCGGATCGGGTTCTGGGGTTGGAACTGAAGCCTGGTGTATGGGCCGGAATCCGGGGTCCGGTCACGCGCTGGGGCGGCTGACCTATTGAAACCGCGACGCGCAGCGCCGATGTCTTTAGGGCAGGAGGATGCGTATGCAGGACGTTGTTCTGGTCGACAAAGTGGATGCCGAAGCCGAATTGGACCGGCTGGCTGAACATTACCGAACCGCCGGTGGGGCGGGGGTGAAATTGCTGAACCGGCTGGGCGGGTCGGCAGAATCTCTGTTAGAACAATTGCCGGAACCAGTGCGAAATGGCCTGACCGGCGCGACCGAGCAGGCGCTGTGGTTTGCCGTTCATGCGGCGCAAGGGTCCCGTCGGGCCGTGCCTGACCAGCAACCTTGGGTGAATACCGCCGTCACAACCGCCATGGGCGCTGCCGGAGGGTTGGGGGGTGTTTCAACCGCGCTGGTTGAGCTTCCGGCGACAACCACAATGCTATTGCGCTCTATTCAGGGGGCGGCGGCACGGGAAGGCTTTGATCCAGAAGAAGAAAATGTGAAATTCGATTGCGTTCAGGTGCTGTCAGCCGCTGGGCCACTGTCTTATGATGACGGGGCTGATCTGGGGTTCTTTTCCGTGCGCCTCACGCTTACCGGACCGGCGATGCAGCGGTTGATCGCGGCCGTTGCGCCGCGTCTGTCGATTGTTCTTGGGCAGAAACTGGCGGCGCAGTCGGTTCCCGTTTTGGGCGCGCTTGCTGGCGGTGGGACAAATTATATCTACACCAAGTATTACCAACAGATTGCGCGCGTGCATTTTGGCCTGCGCCGTCTGGCGATGGATGCCGATATTCCGCATGACGATCTGGTAAGGAAACTGGCCGCTCGTATGTGAATCGGAACCGCCCGCGCAATCGTTCGCCTTGGCCGATTCCGCATCATGTGGTATGCTTTGCTTAGCCAACCGCAAAATAGCTCAAAAAAACAGCGGTTTGGTGGACAGGCATTGATCCCATTCGAAAGGCGTCTTGGCGGTATGAACGCAAGGCTTTCGCCCAACCAATTGCTCAAATCCGGGAGTCTGCCGGTTTTGCCGCAATCGGGTGCCTTGTGTTATCGCATTAAACAAGGGCGGCCCGAGGTTCTTTTGGTCACAACACGGCGGTCGGGACACTGGATTGTTCCCAAGGGCTGGTTGATCGAGGGGCTAAGCCGGGCGCAGACCGCTGTGCAGGAAGCTTGGGAAGAAGCGGGTGCCGTAGGGCAGTGCGGCGCAGGCGCTTTTGGCCAATACGCCTATCTCAAACAACGCACCAATAAGGGTGCGGCGCTGTGTCTGGTAGATGTGTTTCCCCTGTATGTGCAGTCTCTGGTTATGAATTTCCCGGAACGAGGCGAGAGAAAACGCAAGTGGTTTTCGCCTAAAAAGGCTGCGCAAAAGGTCAGATCGCCGGAACTTGCTGAAATTTTGCGCGGTTTTCGGCCATATACGAACTAGTGCGCCATCAGGCAGGCTTGATATTGGTGACCCGGTCGGTATCTATTCGGCAACCGACATTTTGGACGGAACATGATTCAGTACGCATTGAAATGCAGCGAAGGCCACACTTTCGACAGTTGGTTCCAATCTGCTGAAGCCTACGACAAGCTGGCTGCTGCGGGCATGGTGACATGTGCGGTCTGCGGCTGTGCGCATGTCGAAAAGGCAATCATGACTCCGCGCGTGCGTCCGGCCCGAAACGCGAAGGTGAAGCCCGAGGCGGCACAGCCCGCGGCGGATGAAATCAGCGTGGCAACCCCGTCGCCCGAGGTGCAGAAAGTTCTGGAAGAATTGCGCCGCAAGGTCGAGGAGAACTCGGATTACGTCGGCAAGGATTTTGCCAGCGAGGCGCGCAAGATTCATCTGGGCGAGGCCCCGGATCGCATGATCTATGGCGAAGCCAAACCCGATGAGGCCAAGGCCCTGATCGACGATGGCGTCCCGGTTGCACCGCTACCGTTCATTCCCAGCAGAAAGACAAACTGAACTCCGTGTATCTTGAGCACCGAAGCTGATCGCGGATTCGGATGGTCTCAGGCGTGGGCGAACGGTTTGACGCGTCGCCGCTGGACAACTCGGATTGCTTGAAAACCCGGAGCGGGCGCGCCTACTGAGGGTTCAGCGCTGCTTTGGGCAGTTCATAGACCTCACCCGGTTCGACGAAGATGACGATCAGATCGCCGCGGGTCTCGTGGGTGAGTTGCGATGCCGAACTGCTGGATTCCGGCACGCCATCCTTGAAATAAATGTTGCGGACGTTTCCAGCCCCGATCGCCACAGCCAGAGTTGCGGTGCCATCGTCATGACGGCGCAGTTCCGCGTTGCAGCTTTGCAGGGGATCGCCCGCATTTGCGGCGCAAGGAACAGTCCCAAGCGCGTTCTGGCCATCAGTTGCGGTCAGGCTGGCGACCTGCGCCAAAGCGGAGGATGACATAAGGGCAAGTGCGGCGGCAAAACGGAGCATGAACAACCTCTTGGATGAATTTCGCGGGTAAGCTGACATCACGCCCGCGTATTGTAAAGCCACGCCGTCGCTCGGGCGGGGTTTCATTGCGCCTTGCTCTTGCGGCCCCCCTCGCATAAGAGGCTCAGAACCAGAAATCCAAGGCGCGGAGACACTTGCCCCCATGCCCGTACTCGTGATGAAATTCGGTGGCACATCGGTTGCCAATCTTGACCGCATCCGCCGCGCGGCGAAACGCGTAGGTGTTGAGGTGGCCAAGGGATACGACGTTATCGTCATCGTCTCGGCCATGTCGGGTAAGACCAATGAGTTGGTCGGTTGGGTCGATGAAACCTCACCTTTGTATGACGCGCGCGAATATGATGCGGTTGTGTCCTCGGGCGAGAACGTCACCGCCGGTCTGATGGCGCTGACCCTGCAGGAAATGGACGTTCCCGCGCGCAGTTGGCAGGGTTGGCAGGTGCCATTGATGACCACCAGCGCCCATTCTCAGGCCCGGATCGAGGAAATCCCGACCGACAACATCAGCCAGAAATTCGACGAGGGCATGAAGGTCGCCGTGGTCGCGGGCTTTCAGGGCATCAGCCCCGAAGGTCGCATCACCACGCTGGGCCGGGGCGGTTCGGACACCACTGCTGTGGCTTTTGCCGCCGCGTTCGGGGCCGAGCGATGCGATATCTATACGGATGTGGACGGCGTCTATACCACCGACCCGCGCGTTTGCGACAAGGCGCGCAAGCTGGACCGCATCTCGTTTGAAGAGATGCTTGAACTGGCCTCGCTGGGGGCCAAGGTGCTGCAGACCCGCTCGGTCGAGCTGGCGATGCGGTACAAGGTGAAACTGCGCGTGCTCTCAAGTTTCGAAGAACAATCCGACGAGGCCGGTACGCTGGTCGTCGATGAGGAGGATATCATGGAATCCAATGTAGTAGCCGGTGTGGCCTATTCCCGCGACGAGGCCAAGATGACCGTCGTATCCGTGGCCGACCGCCCCGGCATCGCGTCGACCATCTTTACCGCACTCAGCGATGAGGGTGTCAATGTCGATATGATCATCCAGAACATCTCGGACGAAGGGCGCACGGATATGACCTTTTCCTGCCCGACGGATCAGGTGACGCGCGCCGAAAAAGCGCTGCTGGCGATCAAGGAAAAGGGCGAGCTGAACTATGCGGAACTGGTCGCCGACGAAGACGTCTGTAAGGTGTCCGTCGTAGGGATCGGCATGCGATCGCAATCCGGTGTGGCGGCGAAGATGTTCAGGATTCTCTCGGATGAGGGGATCAACATCAAGGTCATTACAACCTCCGAGATCAAAATTTCCGTTCTTGTTGATCGGAAATACATGGAACTTGCGGTTCAGGCGCTGCATGATGCCTTTGAACTGGACAAGGCGGCCTGAGCATTTTCTGCCAAAGGTCTCGTCTGACGCACTAATTTGGGTGGGCCATGGCGGACGGCACCGAAACTGAATCCCGCAAGCTGCTGGGGCGGCTGCGCGAAGAGATGGCCAGCGAGGCCGCCGGTCAGGAACGTCTTGACCGGATCACCCATCTGATTGCCGACAGCATCCGGGCCGAGGTCTGCTCGATCTACCTGTTCCGCGACGAAGACACGCTGGAGCTTTGCGCAACTGAAGGTCTATCACCTGAGGCGGTGCACAAGACGCGGATGCGTCTGGGCGAGGGGCTTGTGGGCCGTGTCGCCCAATCCGGGAAAGTGGTGAACACCGCCGACGCGCCCTCGGCCAAGGGCTTCCGCTATATGCCCGAAACGGGGGAGGAGCGGTTTTCCTCATTCCTTGGCGTGCCGGTTCAGCGCTTGGGCGAAAAGCTGGGCGTTCTGGTGGTGCAGTCCCGCGAGGCGCGCCAATTCTCAGCCGATGAGATATACGCGCTGGAAGTTGTTGCCATGGTTCTGGCCGAGATGGCCGAACTGGGCGCGTTTGTCGGCGAAGGCGCGGCCCTGTCGCCGTTGCACCAGCAGTCGGTCCAGCTTAGCGGCGGCCCGGCGCAGGAGGGCTCGGCCGAGGGTCATGTCTGGCTGCACGAACCCCGCGTCGTTGTCACCAACCCGATTGCCGAAGACCCGCATCGCGAGCGCGAACGCCTGACCGAGGCGGTTGAGGAACTGCGTGTCGGTGTCGACAAAATGCTCGAAATCTCGCAGGGCGGCGACAAGGAACAACTGCAGGTTCTGGAAGCCTATCGGATGTTCGCTAATTCCAAAGGCTGGATGCGTCGGATGGAAGAGGACATCGCCCTGGGCCTGAGCGCCGAGGCGGCGGTGGAAAAAGAACAATCCCAAGCGCGCGCGCGTATGGGGCAGGTGACGGACCCCTATCTGCGGGAACGTCTGGCCGACTTGGATGACCTCTCCAACCGGCTTTTGCGCATTCTGACCGGGCAGGGCAACACGAACGGGGCCGATCTGCCGCCGGACCCGATCCTGATCGCGCGCAATATCGGCCCCGGCGATTTGCTGGAATATGGCCGGTCGCTGAAAGGCATCGTGCTCGAAGAAGGCTCGGTCGGTAGCCATGCGACCATTGTGGCCCGTGCGCTGGCCATTCCGCTGGTGGTGCATGTGGGCCGGATCACGACCGAGGCGCTGAATGGCGACCATATTCTGGTCGATGGCGATCAGGGTATTGTCCACCTGCGCCCCGAAGACACCGTGGTCAACGCCTTCCGCGACAAGATCGCGATGCAGGCCAAGGCGCAGGAACGCTATGCCTCAATCCGGGAAACGCCCTGCGTGACGCGCGACGGGGCGCGGATCAAACTTGTGATGAACGCGGGTCTGATGGCCGATCTGCCCTCGTTGGAACATTCCGGAGCCGAGGGCGTTGGCCTGTTCCGGACTGAACTGCAATTTCTGATCCGCAACCAGATGCCCAAACGGTCCGAGCTTGTGACGCAATATCAGCGCGTGCTGGATGCCGCAGGCGGTAAGCGGGTGGTATTCCGCACGCTCGATATCGGGTCGGACAAGGTTTTGCCCTATATGAAACATGTGGCCGAACCGAACCCGGCGCTGGGCTGGCGCGCGATCCGAGTCGGTCTGGACAAACGCGGTGTCATGCGGATGCAACTGCAGGCGCTGCTCCGTGCCGCAAATGGCCGTCCGCTGACCATCATGTTCCCCTTCGTTGCCCAAGCCGATGAATTCCGCGAGGCGCGGTGGGAGGTCAAGAAGACCATCGAGCGTGAACGGCGACTGGGCCACGTCCTGCCCGAAACGCTTGAGGTCGGGGCGATGCTGGAAACTCCCTCACTGGGCTTCGCACCGCAGAAGTTTTTTGACGAGGTGGGCTTTATCTCGATCGGCGGCAACGACCTGAAACAGTTCTTCTTCGCCGCCGACCGGGAAAACGAACTGGTGCGTCGCCGGTATGATACGCTGAATGTCAGTTTCCTGAGCTTCATCGAACGGATCGTGGAACGCTGCGATATCTCGGACACGCCGCTCAGCTTCTGCGGCGAAGACGCGGGCCGCCCGGTCGAGGCGTTGTGTCTGGCCGCGATGGGCATTCGAACCCTGTCGATGCGCCCGGCGTCCATTGGGCCGGTTAAAAGCCTTTTGCTACGTTCGAACCTGCAGGATGTGCGCAAGATCATCGCCGGCGCCCGCCATCGCGGGGAACAATCTGTACGTCCGGCGGTGATGGACTGGTTGCGCACCCAGTCCTGACTTGCGATGCCTGAAACTTTCAAAGTTTCAGGCCCGGTTTCTTTTGAAGAAACCGACAGCACCAGGTTTCAACGCCGCGCGCAAATCCGGGCTTGATTTTCGGGCTGGGGTTTCTTATTCAAGCGTTGAATGTTAGCGATAACATATCAATTTTGCACATCCGGGCCGCCTGCTGATAAACAGGCGTCAAACCCCGAGAAGGAGCCCAGCCATGGTTTCACGCGTCATACCGGTTGATCCGTTCGACCTCGTGCTGTTCGGTGCGACCGGCGATCTGGCGCAGCGGAAAATCCTGCCGGGACTGTATCACCGGTTCGAGGTCGGCCAGATGCCCGAAGGGGCACGCATCATCGGCACCGCGCGATCCGAGATGGACAGCGACGGCTTCCGCGACCAACTGCGCGCGTCGATGGACGAATTCGCGCCGAAATACGACAAGGCCACTCTGAACCGTTTCCTGTCCTGCGTTGAATACGTGCCGGTCGATGCGTTGGGCGATGCGGGTTGGCCTGATCTGGCGAAGACCCTGCGACCCGACGCCGTGCGCGCCTTTTACTTGTCTGTCGGGCCGAGCCTGTTTTCGGGCATCGCACAACGGCTGAACGATCACGGGATGGCCACGCCTGACAGCCGCATCGTGGTCGAGAAACCCTTCGGCCATGACCTCGCCTCGGCCAAAGCCCTGAACGGGGGACTGCGCGCCTGTTTTGAAGAACATCAGATCTATCGGATCGATCACTATCTGGGCAAGGAAACTGTGCAGAACCTGATGGCTCTGCGCTTTGCCAATTCGCTGTTTGAACCGCTCTGGAATGCCACCCATATCGACCATGTCCAGATCACCGTGGCCGAGACGGTTGGGGTCGAAGGCCGCGGGGCCTATTACGATCAATCCGGCGCGATGCGCGACATGATCCAGAACCATCTGGTGCAATTGCTGTGCCTGACCGCGATGGAGCCGCCCTCGAAGTTCTCCCCCAACGCGGTGCGCGATGAAAAGGTCAAGGTGATCGAGGCTCTGGAGCCGGTCGAGCCCAAAGATATCGCCCGCGGCCAGTATCGCACGGATAAGGGGGGCGACGGCTATCTCGATCACGTCGGAAGCCCCGCCAGCCGTACCGAAAGCTTCATTGCGTTGAAGGCCCATATCGGCAACTGGCGCTGGGCCGGGGTTCCGTTCTACCTGCGCACCGGTAAACGTCTGCGCGCCCGCGAATCCGAGATTGCGGTGTTCTTCCGTGACCCACCGCATACGATTTTCCCGAACGTGGGTCCTCTGCGCGGCAACGTGCTGGTGATCCGTCTGCAACCCGACGAGGGCATCACGCTGCGCACAACCATCAAGGAACCGGGGCAGGGCGGGTTCCGCCTGTCCGATGTCGCGCTGGACATGAGCTTTGCCGACGCGCTGGGCGATGACGGGCAGTCCCCGGACGCCTATGAACGCCTGATCATGGACGTGATCCGCGGCGATCAGACCCTGTTCATGCGCGGGGACGAGGCTGAGGCCGCCTGGGCCTGGGTCGATCCCATCATTCACGGCTGGGAACAGCGCGGCGACAAGCCCGCGAAATACGACCAGGGCAGTTCCGGCCCCGAGGAAGCCCTGATGCTGATGCATCGCGATGGCCGCCGCTGGCGGCAGATCGGAGGATAATCATGGTCAATACAGTCATATCCGACGTCACCAAACGCATCATAGACCGCAGCGCCGATCTGCGCGGCCCGCATCTTGAGCGGATGGAGCAGGCCAAATCCAAAGGCCCCGCCCGCGCGCATCTGTCTTGTAGTGGTCAGGCGCATGCCTATGCCGGTGCGGGCGAGGACCAGACCTCGATGGCCACCGGCACCGCCGGGAATCTGGGCATCGTCACCGCCTATAACGACATGCTCTCGGCACACCAGCCGTTCGAACGTTACCCCGCCCTGATCCGCGATGCGATCCGCGCCGCAGGTGGCACCGCGCAAGTCGCTGGTGGTGTGCCTGCCATGTGCGACGGCGTCACGCAGGGCGAAGCGGGGATGGAACTTTCGCTGTTCTCTCGGGATGTGATCGCGCTGGCGACCGGAGTGGCGCTCAGCCACAACACTTATGACGCGGCGGTCTTCCTTGGCGTCTGCGACAAGATCGTGCCGGGCCTGATCATCGGCGCGCAGGCCTTCGGCCATCTGCCCGCTGTCTTTCTGCCCGCCGGTCCGATGACCAGCGGCCTGCCCAACGACGAAAAGGCCAAAATCCGCCAGCAATTTGCCGCCGGAGAAGTGGGCCGCGACGCCCTGATGAAGGCCGAAATGGCCGCCTATCACGGCCCCGGCACCTGCACCTTCTACGGCACTGCCAACACCAACCAGATGTTGATGGAGTTCATGGGCCTGCACCTGCCGGGCTCCAGCTTTGTCAACCCCAACACCCCCCTGCGCGATGCGCTGACCGAGGAAGGCGCCCGCCGCGCCCTGTCTCTCAGCGCGCTGGGCAATCACTACACCCCGGTCTGCCAGATCCTTGACGAGCGTGCTTTCGTCAACGGCATCGTCGGCCTGATGGCAACCGGTGGCTCGACCAACCTACTGATCCACCTGATCGCCATGGCGCGCGCAGGCGGTATCGTGCTGGATTGGCAGGATTTCTCGGACATCTCCGCCGTGGTCCCGCTGGTCGCGCGGGTCTATCCAAACGGTCTGGCCGATGTGAACCACTTCCACGCCGCAGGCGGCTTGGGCTTTGCCATCGGCACGCTTTTGAACGAAGGCCTGCTGCACCCCGACACGCTGACCGTCGCGGGGCAGGGCCTGCACAACTACACCAAGGAACCCAAGCTGAAAGACGGCGAACTGGTCTGGGAAGACGGCGCAGGCCACAGCCTGAACGACAAGATCGTCCGCCCCGCCAGCGATCCGTTCCAGCCGACCGGAGGCCTCTCGCGCCTTACCGGCAATCTGGGCACCGGCGTCATGAAGGTCTCAGCCGTCGCGCCCGAACATCAGGTGGTGGAAGCCCCGGTGCGTGTGTTCCACGACCAAAACGCCGTCAAAGATGCCTTCAAGGCCGGGGAATTCACCGGCGATACCATCGTCGTCGTCCGCTTTCAGGGCCCCAAGGCCAACGGCATGCCCGAACTGCACTCGCTGACCCCGATGCTGTCGATCCTGCAGGGCCGAGGGCACAAGGTCGCGCTCGTCACCGATGGCCGCATGTCCGGGGCCTCGGGCAAGGTCCCCGCCGCCATCCATGTCTGCCCCGAGGCGCTGGATCAGGGCCCAATCGCCTATCTGCAAGACGGCGACCTGCTGCGCGTGGATGCGGAGAAGGGCGAGTTGGAAATCCTCACCCCCGGCGTCCTCGACCGCGTCCCTGCCACTGCCGACCTGACCGCGAACCAGCACGGCGTTGGGCGCGACCTCTTCGGCGCGTTCCGCCAGAATGTCGGCTCCGCCGACACCGGTGCCAGCATTTTCGGAGTGTAAGCATGTCCAAAACCCAACGCACCCGCGAGATCTGCGCGCTGGCTCCCATCGTCCCGGTGCTGGTCGTTGATGACGCCACCCACGCCCGCCCGCTGGCCCAAGCGCTGGTTGCCGGAGGTCTCCCCGCGCTTGAAGTCACCCTGCGCACGCCCGCAGCCCTCGACGCCATCCGCGCCATGGCGGACGTCCCCGGCGGCGTTGTTGGCGCAGGCACGTTGATCACCCCCGAAGACGTCCGCGCCGCCAAGGCCGCAGGCGCGCAATTCGGCGTCTCGCCGGGCGCAACCGATGCCCTGATCGCCGCCTGCGAAGCCGAAGACCTGCCCCTGCTGCCCGGTGCCGCCACCGCGACCGAGGCGATGGCCCTGCTGGAAAAGGGTTATGACATGCTGAAATTCTTCCCCGCCGAAGCCTCGGGCGGTGCCCCCGCCCTGAAAGCCATCGGCGCGCCGCTGCCGCAGATCACCTTCTGCCCCACAGGCGGCGTCTCGCCCGCAAATGCCCGCGATTACCTGTCGCTGTCCAATGTCATCTGCGCCGGTGGCAGCTGGGTCGCGCCCAAGCAGATGGTCCAAAATGGCGACTGGTCGGGGATCGAAACACTGGCGCGCGAGGCCGCCCGCCTGACGGATTGACGCGCCGCCACCCGGCGCTAGGGTAGACCGCAAGTCAAACAGGTTGCCCTCATGACAAACAATACCTCCCTCGCGCAAGGGCGCGAGTATCTGGCCATCCCCGGCCCCTCGGTCATGCCCGACGCGGTGCTGCAGGCCATGCACCGCCCGTCGCCCAATATCTACGACGGCGAACTGGTCGAGATGATGCCCGCCCTGCTGCAGGACCTGCGCCGTGTCGCCCGCACCGACCATGACGTCGCCATCTACATCGCCAACGGCCACGGCACGTGGGAGGCGGCGCTGTCAAACGTCATCGCCCCCGGCGAAACCGTGCTGGCCCCGGCCTCGGGCCGCTTTGCCGAAGGCTGGGCCGAGATGGCCGAAGGCCTCGGCGCACAGGCGCAGGTGATCGACTTCGGCATGTCCGCGCCATGGGACTTCAACCGCATCGCCGAGGCGTTGCGCGCCGACACAGACCACAAGATCAAGGCGGTGCTGGCCGTCCATGTGGACACCTCCACCTCGATCCGCAACAACATCCCCGCCCTGCGCGCCCTGCTGGACGACCTGCAGCACCCGGCGCTGCTGATGGCCGACTGCATCGCGTCGCTGGGCTGCGACCGGTTCGAGATGGACGCTTGGGGCGTCGATGTTACCGTTACCGCCTGCCAGAAGGGCCTGATGACCCCTGCAGGCATGGGCTTTGTCTATTTCAACGACAAGGCACAGGCCAAACGCGCCACGATGCCCCGCGTGTCTAACTACTGGGACTGGCAGCCGCGCGCCAACCCTGACCTGTTCTACCAGCATTTCAACGGCACCGCGCCGACCCACCACCTCTACGGCCTACGCGCCGCGCTCGACCTGATCCATGCCGAAGGCCTCGAACAGGTCTGGGCCCGCCACACCCGCCTCGCCCATGCCATCTGGACCGCGTGCGAGGTCTGGTCCGACGGCGGCACGCTGCAGTTCAACGTCGCCGACCCGGCCCACCGCAGCCACGCCGTCACCGCCCTGCGCCTGACCGAAGGCCGCGGCACGCCGCTGCGCAACTACACCGAAACCCAACTAGGCCTGACCCTCGGCATAGGTCTGGGGATGCAGGATTGGGACGGCTGCTTCCGCCTCGGCCATATGGGCCACGTCAACGCCCAGATGGTGATGGCCATGCTGGGCGGCATGGAAACGGCTATGGCCGCGCTCAACATCCCCCGCGGCACCGGCGCCCTCGAAGCCGCCGCCGCCACTCTGGCCAACTGATCCACTCTTCATCTGGCTAAAAATATCCTCGGGGGGGATCGCGCCAAAAGGCGCGATGGGGGGCAGACAGCCCCCCTACACGGCCCGGGCCCGCTCCAACGCCCGGGGCAGCGCGGCCTCAAAAGCCGCCATCTCCGCATCGCCACCACAGCTCACCCGGACGCACCGGTTCTGCGGGGCCGCAAACGGCATCCGCACAAACACCCCCTGATCGACCAGAGCGTCCAGCACGGCCTTTGCAAACACCCCATCCCGCCCACAATCAATCGCCACGAAATTGGTGGCCGAGGGCAAAGGCTCCAACCCGTTCGCCCGCGCAATCCGCCCGATCCGGTCACGCGCCGCGGCGATCTTCGCCTGAACCTCGGCCAGCCAGGCCTGATCCTGCAACGCCGCCAACGCTCCGGCCTGCGCGGCGCGGTTCATGCCGAAATGATTGCGCACCTTGTTGAACGCGGACATCAACCCGGCCGCCCCCATCGCATAACCAACCCGGGCCCCCGCCATCCCATACACCTTGGAAAAGGTCCGCATCCTGATGACGCGCGGATCGTCCACTGCAACTGGCGCAGCCGTCCCCTCGGGCGCGCATTCCACATAGGCCTCATCCAGAACCAGCAGGCAACCAGCGGGCAAAGCCTCCATCGCCGCAACAATCGCAGCCCCTGAATGCCAGCTTCCCATCGGGTTGTCCGGGTTGGCCAGATAAACCAACTTGGCCTCCACCTCTGCCGCCTTGGTGAACAAGGTCACCGGGTCCTCATGATCCCCGGCATAGGGGACCTTGTGCAAAACCCCACCGAACCCGGCGACATGATAATTGAACGTGGGATAAGCCCCGTCCGAGGTCACGACCGCATCGCCCGGCCCAACCAGCAGCCGCACCAGATAGCCCAACAACCCGTCAATCCCTTCGCCCACCACGATATTTTCGGGCGCGACCCCATGATGCGCCGCCAGCGCATGGCGCAGGTCAAAATTCTCGGGATCGCCATACATCCAGACCTCAGCCGCCGCCCGCTGCATCGCCTCAACCGCACGGGGCGAGGGGCCAAAGACGCTTTCGTTCGCGCCCACTCGGGCCGCAAACGACGCGCCGCGCTGGCGCTCTTGCGTTTCGGGGCCGACAAAGGGCACGGTGGCGGGCAGCGATTGCGCAAGCGGAGTGTAACGAGGGCCGGTCATGGCCGCAGATAAGCGCAACCTCCCGGGCGGGGCAAGCCTTGCCCTTGCAGCCAGCCCGCGCCGCCGGGCTTCGGGCGCATCCCAACAACCGATCTGCCCTGACGTCGCGGTGGCGCTTGGGCCAAGGGTCTGGCAGGGTTGACGCAACAGTGCAGTCCGGAGGTCCCCATGTCCCGCGTTTCCATCGACTACAAAGACCACATCGCCCATGTCACCCTGACTCGCGGCGACAAGATGAACGCGCTGGATGATGCGATGATCAAGGCGATCCTGTCCGCGGGGCAAGAGGTCGCCGCCGCCGACATCCGCGCCGTGGTGCTGTCGGGCGAGGGCAAAAGCTTCTGCGCCGGGCTGGATATGGCCAGCTTTGCCAGCATGGCCCACAAAGACCCGACCGAATGGCTGATGACCCGCAGCCACGAGGACGCCAATGAGATGCAAGAACTCGCCCTGATCTGGCGGCGCGTCCCGGTCCCGGTGATCTGCGCCATTCAGGGCGTGGCCTATGGCGGCGGGCTGCAGATCGCGCTGGGCGCCGATATCCGCATCGCCCACCCCGAGGCCAAGCTGGCGGTGATGGAGATGAAATGGGGCATCATCCCCGACATGGGCGGCATGGTACTGCTGCCGGAGCTCGTCCGCTCGGATGTGTTGCGCCTGCTGACCTACACGGCCCGTCCCATCGGCGCGCAGCAGGCCGCCGATTGGGGGCTGGTGACGAAGCTGTCCGATGACCCGCTGACCGAGGCCCTTGCACTGGCCGAGGATATCGCAGGCAAAAGCCCCTCGGCCATCCGCGCCGCCAAACGCCTGATCGACGTGGCCGAAACCCGGGGTCGGGCCGATGTGCTGCTGGCCGAGTCGTCGGAACAGGTGGACCTGATCGGCAAGCCGGACCAGATGGAGGTCGTCATGGCGCAGATGCAGGGCCGCAAGCCCGAGTTCAAATGATGCACTGCGCGATCACCCGAATAATCCTGTATACGAAACGCGTGGACGATCTGGTGTGGTTCTATGAAACACATTTCGGATTTACCGCCCAAAGAAGGGCGAGTGACCGCATTGTGGAGCTTGTCCCAGCAACAGGCGGAGCGCATCTTTTGCTGCATCCGGCGGGTAACGCCACGCGCGAAGGTCAGGTTACTGTCAAACTCGTTTTCGATGTTGCTGACGTACCGGCCTTTAGCGCCCTCGCACGCCAGAATGGATTGGAGTTTGGACCAATTCATCAAGCAGACGGGTACCAGTTTGCAAACACAAAAGACCCGTCGAAGAACTCAATTTCGGTTTCTAGTCGGGCCTTTGTGGAGCGTCCTTAACGCATGAACGCCCGCCGCGCATCGCGGGCCATGTTGTACTGCATCTCAAGGTCCGCGATCTTGGCCATCGCGGCCTTGCGGGCCTCGGCGTTGGTCAGCGTGGCATAGTCCTTGCGCGCCGCGTCCAGCTGTTTCTTGATGTCGAACTCTTCGGGCAGCACGCCCGCCTGCGCCATGATCCGGTGACCGGCGGCGATAGCGGGATCGCTTTGCGCCTCGGATGACCGGTCGGGCAGGGGCGCGCCTTCGCCGTCAAGGCCTTCCAACTGACCTTCGGCCTGCGCCTTCTTGATCTGGCGTTCCACCAGTTTTCCCAACGATCCGAACATGGCCCCATTCTACCGCCTGTCACGGCAGGGGAAAAGCGATTAGCGCACCCTGTTCGAGACAAGATAGACGATGCCACCCGCCACCAGCCCCCAGACCGCCGCACCCAGTCCAAACACCGTGATGCCGGATGCGGTGATGGCCAGTGTCAGAATGGCCGCCTCCCGCTCGGCGGGCACGTCCAGCGCGGAGTGGATGGCGTTGGCCATCACGCCGATCAGCGCGACACCGGCCAAGGTTCCCATCAACAGCGGATCGGCATGGGCGGCAAAGCTGGTGATTGCCACCGCGAAGACACCGAACAGGCAGTAGAACACGCCGCCCATGATCGCCGACCAATAGCGCAAGGCCTTGTCGGGATGGCTATCCTCGTTCGAACACATCGCGGCGGTGATGGCGGCAAGGCAGGTCGCCGGTGCGCCGAACGGGGCCGACAGCAGGCTTGCGCCGCCAACGGCCGAGAACAGAGGCCCGGGGACTGGCGCAAAGCCAAAGCTGCGCAGCACCGCGACGCCGGGGATGTTCTGCGTCGCCATGGTGACGATGAACAATGGCACCCCGATGCCGATGACCGAGGCGAAGGTGAACGTGGGCATGGTCCAGACCGGGGCGGCGATCAGCCGGTCAGGCATCACCTGCGCCTCTCCGGCATTCAGGGTCACGACGATGGCGGCGGCGACCACAGCTGCCGGAACGGCGAACAATCGGTTGAACCGCCCCGCGATGAACCATGTCAGGATCACCGGCAACGCCTGCCACGGGATCTCGACCGCCGCCCTGAAGGGCACGAGGCACAGCGGCAACAGCACGCCCGCCAGCATCGCTTGGGCTAGTGTCGTGGGGATCGCAGCCGCCAACCGCCCCAGCGGTTTCCACAAACCCGCCAGCACGGTCAGCGCCCCGGCGCACAGGAAGGCTCCGATGGCCGCGGAATAGCCCTCGACCGGGGCGGCGGACACCGCCAGCAGCGCGGCCCCCGGTGTGGACCACGCAACGCTGATCGGCAGCTTGTGCCGCAGGCTGAGGATGATCGCTGCCAGCCCCATGGCAATCGCCGCGCTCATTAGGCCTGAGGCTGCCTGCGCGGGTGATGCGCCCATCGCACCCAGCCCTTGCAGTACGATGGGGAAAGAACTGAAGAACCCGACAATGGCCACCACCAGCCCGGTAGAGACGGTCTGCATTGGCGGAAGCGGGGTTGCGGGCTGGGTCATGTATCCGTGCTAGCAACCGTCCCGGCGTGTGAACAGGGTAAAACTCTGGCGCGGCACGAAAAACCCCGCCGACAGCTTGTGCGGCAGGGTTCGGGATTTCCGTATTTGGAACGAGAAGAAGATCAGGCGATTTCAGCCAGACGGGCCAGCGCCTCGTTCAGTTTCGCCTCTTCTTCCTCGCGGGCGGCGAGGTTGGCTTTGGCTTCCTCAACCACCTCTTCCGGGGCCGAGGTCACGAATTTGGGGTTGTTCAGGCGTCCGCGCAGCCCGCCCAGTTCCTTGGCTAGCTTGCCCTTGGCTTTCTCCAGCCGTTCCTTTTCCGCGCCGATGTCGATGATATCCGCCAGCGGCAGGCCAAAGGACGCGCCCGGGGCGGCGATCGAGATGGTGCCTTTGGGCAGTTCATCGGCCTTGGTCAGGCTGTCGATCCGCGCCAGACGCTTGATCAGCGCCTCGTTGCGATCCCATGCGGCCTGACCGTTGGCGTCGATTTCCGTCACCAGCATCGGCACGTAGAGGCCCGCCGGAACACGCATCTGCGCGCGCGCCGAGCGGGTGTTTTCGATCACCGAGATCACCCAGTTCATCTCGCGATCGGCCTCGGCATCGACCAGTTCGGTGCCATAGGTCGGCCAGTCGGCGTGGACGACCATTTTCGCGCGGGTGCCGGTCAGGCTCCAGAGTTCTTCGGTGATGAAGGGCATGATCGGGTGCAGCAGGACCATGCACTGATCCAGAACCCAACGCATGGTGGCGCGGGTCTCGGCCTGTGCTTCGATGTCGTCGCCTTGCAGCAGGGGTTTCGACAGTTCCACGTACCAGTCGCAGACCTTGCCCCAGACAAAGGCATAAAGCCCGTTGGCGGCGTCGTTGAAGCGATAGCTTTCCAGCGCCGCGTCAACCTCGGTCCGCACGCGGGCGGTTTCGCCGATGATCCAGCGGTTCACGGCGGCTTTGGGTTTCAGGTCGGCCACATCCAGTTGCGGGACGGCATCCGTGAAGACCTCGTTCATCTCGGCAAAGCGGACGGCGTTCCACAGCTTGGTGCCGAAGTTGCGATAGCCGGTGATGCGGTCGCGCGACAGTTTCAGCACGCCACCAATCGCCGCCATCGAGGCGTTAGTGAACCGCAGCGCGTCGGCACCGAATTCGTCCACGATCTCGAGCGGATCAATGACGTTGCCGGTGGTCTTGGACATCTTCTTGCCCTTCTCGTCGCGGACGAGCTGGTGCAGGTAGACGGTGTGGAACGGGATTTCGTTCACCACGGCCAGTTGCATCATCATCATCCGGGCAACCCAGAAGAACAGGATATCCGCGCCGGTGATAAGAACGTCGGTGGGGAAGTAGCGTTCCAGTTCCTCGGTCTGCTCGGGCCAGCCCAGCGTGCCGATGGGCCAGAGGCCGGAGGAGAACCAGGTGTCGAGGACGTCGGGGTCGCGGTAGAGAACGACGACTTCGTGTTTGGGGAAGGCGTTTTGATCGTGCAAGTCACCCGCGAACTCTTCCGCCAAATCCGGCAGGCTCATTGCCTCTGGGAAAGGATTTTTAGGCCAACCCTTTTCATTGCGCCGTTTTTCCCAATCTGTGCGGTATTCGTCCCGGTTCAGTTCAACATACGCAAACGGATGGCCTTCCTCACTACCTGCGTAGTATTCTGCTGCGCGTTGTTTGGCGTCCTCGAACGAAACGCCACAGAAGGCTACCTGGACGCTGTAGTCCAGCGATCCGCTGTCGTTCCGCTTTGGCCCATACCAAACCGGAATCTGATGCCCCCACCACAGCTGGCGCGAGATGCACCAGGGCTCGATGTTTTCCAGCCAGTGGTAATAGGTCTTCTCGCCCGACTCGGGGATGATCTTGACCGTGCCGTCCTTGACCGCGTCCAGCGCGGGGCCGACGACCTTGGCGGCGTCGACGAACCACTGGTCGGTGAACATCGGTTCAATCACGACTTTCGAGCGGTCGCCGAAGGGCTGCATGATCGGTTTGCTCTCGACCAGCGGGACCAGCTTGTCCGCGCCTTCGTGGTCGGGCTTGAGCGCAGTAGACCCCAGACGCGGATCATCCGCGCGGGTCATGACGGCCAGACCGTCGGCTGTGATTTCTTCGACGACCTTGGCGCGTGCCTCGAACCGGTCGAGGCCTCGCAGGTGGTCGGGGATCAGGTTGATCGCGTCGATCTCGTTCTCGGTGAATTCCTTGCCGCGCGCGTATTCCTGCGCCTTGTCGGCCTCTTCGGCATAAGGGGCACCATCATCCCGCATCGCACCTTTGGTATCCATCAGGCGGTACATCGGGATGCCGCCGCGCTTGGCCACCATGTTGTCGTTGAAATCATGCGCGCCGGTGATCTTCACCGCGCCCGAGCCGAACTCGGGATCGGGATAGTCATCGGTGATGATCGGAATCTGGCGGCGATGTTCTTTCGGTCCAACCGGAATTTCGCAGAGTTTCCCGACGATTGGCGCATAGCGTTCATCCGATGGATGAACCGCAACCGCACCGTCGCCCAGCATGGTTTCGGGGCGCGTCGTGGCGATCGAGATGTAATCGCGCTCCTCGCGGAAGATAACATTCCCATCTTCATCTTTTTCTAAATACTCATATGTCTCACCGCCCGCCAAGGGGTACTTGAAATGCCACATATGGCCCGGCGTTTCGATATTCTCGACCTCAAGGTCCGAGATCGCGGTCTCGAAATGCGGGTCCCAGTTGACCAACCGCTTGCCGCGATAGATCAGACCTTTCTCGTACATATCGACGAAAACCTTGATCACCGCGTCGTGAAAATTCGCAGAATTTTCGTGCCCCGTGCGCGGATCACCCGCCGCACCGGCCATGGTGAAGGCGTTACGCGACCAGTCGCAGGACGATCCCAGACGTTTCAACTGCTCAATGATCGTGCCGCCGTATTCGCCCTTCCATTCCCAGACCTTCTCAAGGAACTTCTCGCGCCCCAACTCGCGCCGACCCGGCTGTTGGGTCAGCATCAGCATCTTTTCCACCTGCATCTGCGTGGCGATGCCTGCGTGGTCCTGACCGGGCTGCCACAGCGTGTCGAACCCGCGCATCCGGTGCCAGCGGGTCAGGATGTCTTGCAGCGTGTTGTTGAACGCATGGCCCACATGCAAAGCACCCGTCACGTTGGGCGGCGGGATCATGATGGTAAAGCTTTCCTCGCGCGAACGGTTCGCGCCTGCCTTGAAGGCTCCGGCCTCTTCCCAGGCCTTATAAATGCGGGCCTCGGCCTCGGCCGCGTTGAATGTCTTTTCCATCGCCATGGGGTGCGTCCTGCGTCATCAATCCTTGGTCAGCGATTGCAATAGCGAATGCGCGCGGCAAGGGAAAGGGCCTGCGCGTGCTCTGGACAACGAACCTGCACAGCCTACTCTCGCGATGACGCAGCCTAAAGGATCGCCCCATGGAAAAGTTCGGTAAAAGCCAGCCCGTCAAACGGACCGAGGATCAACGGTTTCTGACCGGGCAGGGCCAGTACATGGATGATGCGGTGCCCGAAGATGCTCTGTTCGCCGCCTTTTTTCGCAGCCCCGTTGCGCATGGAGAGATTGCGTCGCTGGAGCTTGACGACGCGCGCGCAGCAGAGGGCGTGCATCTGGTGATGGCGCTGGATGATCTGACCGAAGCCGGGATCGACACCGTGATGTCTGCGGCAACGGTCCCGAACCGGGACGGATCAAAAACTGCGGCACCGGACCGGCATATGCTGGCGAAAGACCGGGTGCGTTTCGTTGGCGAGCCTGTCGCGGTCGTTATCGCTGAAACATTGGCCCAGGCCCGCGATGCGGTTGAGTTGATCTGGATGGAGACCAACGATCTGCCCGCAAAGATTGATGTCGCTGCAGGCGGTGAACCCTTGCACGCCGAAGCCCCGGACAATCGCGCTTTTGACTGGGGTCTGGGCGATGAGGCCGCGACCGAGGCGGCGTTTCAGGCGGCGGCCCACACTGTCTCGCTCGATGTTCTGGACAACCGGGTGATCGTGACCTCGATTGAGCCGCGCGGCTGTCAGGCAAGCTGGACCGATGGCCGGCTGCATTTCGCCTATGGCGGGCAGGGCGTTTGGGGCATGCGGGCGCAGTTGGCGCAGAAGCTGAAGCTCAAGCCCAATACGATCCGGGTCACCACGCCCGATGTCGGGGGCGGGTTCGGGATGAAGGCGATGCCGTACCCCGAGTATTTCTCGGTCGCTGTTGCCGCAATGAAGCTGGGACGCCCGGTTCACTGGATGTCGGATCGGTCTGAGGCGATGTTGTCCGACCATCACGGGCGCGACCTGACCTCACTGGCGGAACTGGCCTTTGATGCCAATCACCGCATCACCGCCTATCGCGTGCACTCCAAGGTAAACCTTGGGGCCTATAGCAGCCATTTCGGGCAGGCGATTCAGACCAACCTGTTCAGCAAGGTGCTGATGGGGGCTTACGACGTACAGACCACCTATTTGCGGGTCGAAGGGTTATATACTAACACCACGCAGGTCGACGCCTATCGCGGTGCGGGGCGACCCGAGGCGATCTATGTGCTGGAACGCGTCATGGACCGCGCCGCGCGCGAACTGGGCGTCGATCCGTGGGAGTTGCGGCGCAAGAACTTCATCCGGCCCGAGAGCTTCCCCTATGTCTCGGCCACGGGCGAGACCTATGACGTTGGCGATTTCGACATGGTTTTGTCGCGTGCCGGCGACCAGACGCAGGGCTTTGCCGCCCGCAAGGCCGCTGATGCGGAACGCGGCCTGATCCGGGGGCAGGGACTTTGTTACTATATCGAAAGCATTCTGGGTGACCCTTCCGAGAACGCGAAGGTTGAGTTTTGCGAGGACGGATCTGTGAACCTTTATGTCGGAACTCAGTCCAACGGACAGGGTCACGAGACGGTCTATGCTCAATTCCTGTCGGATCAAACGGGGATAACGATGGACCGTATCACCGTGGTGCAGGGCGACAGCGATCAGATGATGCATGGGGGCGGCACGGGCGGGTCCCGGTCGGTCACGGTGCAAAGCGCCGCGACGCTGGCCACAATTGACGTCATGATTGCCGCATTCACGCCCTATCTGGCCGATAAAATGGGTGTCGAGGAAGATGATGTGACCTTTGACCACGAAACCTTTCGCGCGCCGGGATCGAACCTGACGCCGACCCTGACCGAGGCCGCAGCGATGGCCCGCGCGGATGGGCGCACTGACCTGCTGCGGCACGAGGGTCACGCCCGGCTTGAGGCGCGCAGCTATCCCAACGGCGCGCATGTTGCCGAGGTCGTGATCGATTCTTACACTGGTGAAACGCGCGTCGACCGCTACACCGTGGTTGACGATTTCGGAAATCTTATCAACCCGATGCTGGCCGAAGGTCAGGTGCATGGCGGCGTGGTTCAGGGCATCGGTCAGGCTTTGAATGAACACGTGGTGCATGATGCGCAGGGGCAACTGCTCACGGCTTCGTTGATGGACTATGCCTTGCCCCGTGCGGCTGAGATACCCATGATTAAGTTTACCTCGGCACCGGTTCCGTCAACGGCCAACCCGATGGGGATGAAAGGCTGTGGCGAGGCTGGGACCGTAGGCGCGCTGGCCGCGGTGGCAAACGCGGTGCAGGATGCGCTCTGGGATCACGGGGTGCGGCAGGCGGATATGCCTTTCACACCTCACAAAGTATGGGAATTGCTGAACGATGGTTCTGTCGCGGCTGAGTAGAAAGGTACTGGGATGGCTCGGACGGCCCTTACGGTCCGAGCACTCGGCCGAGTCGCGCCATCGCGAACCGATCAGCCATGTCATTATTCTCGACGGCACCATGTCGACGTTGGAACCCGGCCGGGAAACCCACGCAGGCCAGACCCTGCGCCTGTGCTGCGAGATGGGCAGCAAGGTCTCAGTGTTCTACGAGGCGGGTGTGCAATGGGAAAGCTGGAAATCCTCGCTGGACGTGATGATGGGGCGGGGGATCAACCGACAGATCCGTCGCGCTTATGGCTATCTGGCCTCGCGCTACAAACCCGGCGACCGCATCTATTTCGTCGGCTATTCGCGCGGGGCCTATGGCGTGCGCAGCCTTGCGGGCGTAATCGACATGATCGGTTTGCTCAAGGCCGAACACGCGACCGAGCGTAATATCAAGCAGGCCTACCGCCATTATGAATGCAATCCCAGCGGCACGGCGGCCCGCGATTTTCGCCGCAATTTCTGCCATGAAGATGTGGCGATTGAGATGATCGGTGTCTGGGACACGGTCAAGGCGCTGGGCCTGCGGCTGCCACTGCTCTGGCGCTGGGCCGAGGACCGGCATGCCTTCCACAACCATCAGCTTGGCCCCGCCACCCGTCACGGCTATCACGCGATGGCGCTGGACGAAACGCGCGAAGTGTTCGAGCCGGTCCTGTGGAAATGCACTCCGGAATTCAAGGGCCATGTGGAACAGGTCTGGTTCCGTGGCACCCATGGCGATGTCGGAGGGCAACTGAACGGGTTTGAACAGGCCCGCCCCCTGAGCAACATTTCCCTGATCTGGATGCTGGACAAAGCCGAGATGCACGGCCTGCCGCTGCCCGAAGGCTGGCGCGACCGCTTCCCGACTTCAACCGCCGGGCCTTCGGTCGGCACATGGCGGGGCTGGGGCAAGATTTTCCTGCTGCGCAAGCACCGGAAGGTCGGGCGGGATCAATCCGAACGGCTACATGTTTCGGTGTCACCGGATGAGTTGCCCCGTTGGGTGCCTATGCCGGATTTGCCGTCGCACCCGGCGCAGTGAGGCCGGTTCAATCGAAAATTGCGGGTCGTGTGTGCTGCCTGCGGGCCGCAAACGCCTCCGAGATATCGGCCGGAATAACCCGGGTCAGTGACAGATCAGGCAAGGCATCCGACGCAAAGAATCCCACATCGTCGGTCTCGAGGCCGGGGGTAGGATCAGCACCGTCCGTCTGAGCGCACAGAAAGAAAATCTTGTAGAAGTCTTTCGGATTGGGCGGGTAGGGATGACGCGCCTTGTGGCGCAACGCAAACAACCGTTCTGTCCGTACACGCAGACCGGCCTCTTCCAAAACCTCGCGCTCGATATTCTCAGCCGGAGAACTGCCGACATCCGCAAAACCGCCCGGCATTGTCCAGCGTCCGTCGCTGCGTTCACGCACCAGCAGGATGCGATCATTGCGGAAGACCGCGCCCCGAATATCGATGCTGGGCGTCGCATAGCCTGCCGCATGTTCGGAAACCAGCCCCTCGATCCGCGTCAGCGGGACACGGCCCAGATCCGCCAGCAATGCGCGGGCCATATCGGCGATCTCGTCATAGCGTTCGCGATCAAAAGGGTCTTTGGTGAAATGCTGGCCGGTTTCGGCCAGCGCCAGTAAGCGTTTCGCACGGGCTAGCCAAGTATCCTCCATCGCGGTTGGATCCTGGCGCACCGTCCTTACCGCCGCCGGTCGCGGCGTGAACTCATCGGCTGGAAGGCCACGCCCACATGTGCCTCGCAATAGGGCTTGCCTGCCTCAACGGGCAGGCCGCAAAACCAGAAATCCTCGGTCGCGGGGTCGCCCACGGGCCATTTGCAGGTTTTCTCGGTCAGTTCCATCAGCGTCAGCTTCTTGGCCTTCTTCTCGACCTCATTGACCTTGGCCAGCGCCTCGGGGCTGATTTCGTTGGCCGAGGGTTGTGGCGGCAGAGGCTGACCGGCAGGAATGATCTGGCGGCGGGCCGGAATGGCAGGTTTCGCCTCAGCCGCCGGGGCGGGCGCGGGGCGCGCGGGTTCGGTCTTGGGCGCCGGTTTCGGCTTGGCCTCGGCCTTGGGCGCGGGGGCCGGTTTTTCCTTGGGCTCGGCCTTGGCCGGTGCGGCTCCGGTTGCGCGGTTCGACAGGCCCAGACGGTGCACCTTGCCGATCACCGCGTTGCGGGTCACGCCGCCCAGTTCCTTGGCGATCTGGCTGGCCGACTGGCCCTCGCCCCACATCTTTTTCAGCAGCTCTACACGCTCGTCAGTCCAGGACATCATTTGCCTTTCAAAAGCGGAAAGCGGCCCCGGATTCGGGCCGCCTTGGGAATTCGTCTCAGCCTCCTATTTTAATCACTGCGCCCCGAGTTACAAGCGGCTTCGAATCAGGTATGGGGCAGATCATGCAGAATTTCACGGATCAGGATGCGCGCCGTTTCGGTGTGGTCAACTGGATGGGCCTCTACACGTTGGCGCAGCGCGAAACGCAACGTTTCATGGCGGTCTGGACGCAAACCTTGCTGGCCCCGCTGGTGACGGCGGGCCTGTTCCTGTTGATCTTCAACATCGCCATCGGTCCCAGCCGGTCCGACGTGATGGGCGTGCCATTTCTGACATTCCTGGCTCCGGGCATCATGATGATGACCGTGATCCAGAACGCTTTTGCCAATACGTCCTCGTCGATGGTGATCGCCAAGGTGCAAGGCAACATCGTCGATACGCTGATGCCGCCGCTCTCGCCGTTAGAGATTTTGCTGGGGTATCTGGCCGGAGGAATCGCCCGCGGGGTTCTGATCGCATTTGTCGTGGCCATCGCGCTGGCACTGGTGCTGGGCATTGTACCGCAGAACCCCATGATCGCACTGATCTTCGTGATACTGGGCGGAGCGTTCATGGGCGCGCTGGGCCTGTTCGCCGGGATATTTGCCAACAAGTTCGACCAGATGGCCGCGATCACCAATTTCATCGTCACGCCATTGGCGTTCCTGTCGGGCACCTTTTACTCGGTGCAGGCGCTGCCGCCGGTGCTGAACCGGCTGAGTCATGTGAACCCGGTCTTCTACCTGATCGACGGGTTGAGAAACGGGATGATCGGCGTTTCCGATAGCTCTCCATGGCTGGGTATGATGATCTGTACCGGGGCAACCCTGCTGGTCGGCGCGCTGACATGGCAGATGTTGCGCACAGGCTACCGACTCAAGGCCTGACGCTGCCGAGCCTCGCGCCAGACAAGGATTAGACCGCCGGTCAGGATGATGGCTGATCCGATCATGCTGATCCTGTCCGGGATCACGTGGAACACCGCAAAATCGTAGAAAGCGGCGAAGATCAGCGTCGCGTAGCTGATCGGGGCCACAAAGGACGCATCCGCCCGCGCAATGCCGTTGACGAAACAGGCCTGCGCGCAGGCCATCAGCACCCCGATCCCCGCCAGTGCCGCCCATTGCGCGGGCGTCGGCCACTGAAACACAAAACTCACCGCGACCGAGGCGATGGTCAGCCCCATCGCATTGTTGATCAGCAGAATCTGGATCGGAATCTCTCGGCCCGAGAGTTTCTTGATGAAAATCAGCTCCATCCCGATCACCGCAGCCGCGGTCAGTGCCAGCAAGGCGGCGGGCTGGAAACTTGCGGGTGTCGGGCGTAGCAGCACCAGCGCCCCGGCCAGCGCCACACCAGCCGCAAGCCAGCGCCACGGGCCAACGCCCTCTTTCAGAAGCGGGATGGCCAGCACCATGGCAAAGACCGGGTTCAGGAACGAGATCGCCGTGGCATCCGCAATCGGGATAAACGCAACCGAGGCGAACATCAGCGTAATCCCCAGCCAGCCAAAGCTTGTCCGCCCCACATGCAGCCCCCAATGCGGGCGGCTGAGGCGCGGGCGCAGGATGCCAACGGCAGTGACAATCACCAGAAAGGCAAACAGAAACCGCCCATGGCTGATCTGCATCGGATGCAGCGCCGGTCCCAGCGTATCGGTCCCCAGCGCCTTGGCCAGCAGCGTTGTGCCCGCAATCAGCGCGCTGGCCGCAACGATCAGTAGCGCCGCAAGCGGCGGGTTATGGGCCTTGGCAACGAACATGGCCCAGCGGTGGGGCAGGGCGCGGCAAATGGCAAGCGGGAAATGCGCCCGGCCCTTGAAATTTCCCGCAAGCCGATTTTCCGGCTTCCCAGACGGCGTCCGGCCCGCTATACGGCCCGCATGATCAAACGTGCACATATCCTCCGACGCCGACGCCTGACCGCGTAACCGGCCCCGTTTGATCCCTTTGCGCCCGACAAACCGGCGCATTCCCTGCCAAATCAGTTGACGAACCCGGCCCCGGTGTATCACTCACTTGGGCTCAAGCTACGTAAAAAGGATGATCCGATGATCCCGTCCGTTCTGCCGACCTATAACCGCGCGCCCCTGACCTTCGTGAAGGGCGAAGGCGCCTGGCTGACCGAGGCGGATGGCCGACGTTTCCTTGACCTCGGCGCCGGGATCGCAGTGAACGCGCTGGGCCACGCGCACCCGGCGCTGGTCGCGGCGCTGACCGAACAGGCGCATGCGCTGTGGCATGTCTCGAACCTCTACCACATCCCTCAGCAACAGGCGCTGGCTGACAAGCTGGTGGAACACACCTTCGCCGACACGGTGTTCTTCACCAATTCCGGCACGGAATCCTGCGAACTGGCCGTGAAAATGGCCCGCAAATACTTCTATGACAAAGGCCAACCCGAACGGGCCGAGATCATCACCTTCGACGGCTCCTTCCACGGCCGCTCCTCCGCAGGCATCGCCGCCGCCGGGTCCGAGAAGATGACCAAAGGCTTCGGCCCCCTGCTGCCCGGTTTCGTGCACCTGACATTCGGAGACCTCGACGGCGTCACCAACGCCATCACCGACGAAACGGCAGCAATCCTGATCGAACCGGTGCAGGGCGAAGGCGGCATCCGCCCCGTCCCAGATGCCGAACTCAAGGCCCTGCGGCAGATTTGCGACGACAACGGCCTGCTGCTGATCCTGGACGAGGTGCAATGCGGCGTCGGCCGCACCGGCAAGCTGTTTGCGCATGAATGGGCCGGCATCACACCCGACATCATGATGGTCGCCAAAGGCATCGGAGGGGGTTTCCCGCTGGGCGCAGTGCTGGCCACCGCAGAGGCCGCCAGCGGCATGACCGCAGGCACCCACGGCTCGACCTATGGCGGCAACCCGCTCGGCTGCGCCGTCGGCTGCGCGGTGATCGATCAGGTCGCAACGCCTGCCTTCCTCGAAGGCGTCAACCGCAAGGCGGGCCTGCTGCGTCAGAAACTCGAAGGCCTCATCGCCGACCACCCGGAGGTCTTCGAAGAGGTCCGCGGCACCGGCCTCATGCTGGGCCTCAAATGCAAGCCCACCAATATCGACGTGGTCAACGCAGGCTACGACAATCAGGTCATAACGGTCCCCGCTGCCGACAACGTCATCCGCCTGCTCCCCCCGCTCACGATCACCGAGGATGACATCGCCCAAGCCCTGATCCGCCTCGACAAGGCCGCAACGCAGATCGAGTCCGATCTCGAAACCGCCTGACCCTTCTTCTGTTCAAAAATACCTCGGGGGTGTGGGGGCTGGCCCCCACGCGACCCCAGCTAAAAGCGAAACGATATGAACCACTTCCTCGACATCCACAAAACCGACGCCACCGCCCTGCGGTCCATGATCGATCAGGCTGCCGCGATGAAGCAGGCCCGTCAGGGCCGCCCCAAAGCTGCCCCCGACGACGAACAACCGCTGGCAGGGCGCATGGTGGCGCTGATCTTCGAAAAACCCTCGACCCGGACCCGTGTGTCCTTTGACGTCGGCGTCCGGCAAATGGGCGGCGAGACCATGGTGCTCTCGGGCAAGGACATGCAGCTTGGCCATGGCGAAACCATCGCCGACACCGCCCGGGTGCTGTCGCGCTATGTCGACATGATCATGATCCGCACTTTTGACGAAACCATCCTGACCGAGATGGCCGAATACTCGGACGTCCCCGTGATCAACGGCCTGACCGACCGCACCCATCCCTGCCAGATCATGGCCGACATCCAAACCTTCGAGGAACACCGCGGCCCCATCGCAGGCAAAAAGGTGGTCTGGACCGGCGACGGCAACAATGTTTGCGCCTCGTTCCTGCACGCCGCAGGCCAGTTCGGGTTCGACCTCACCTTCACCGGCCCGGCCCAACTGGACCCCGAGGACGAATTCTTGGGCTTCGCCCGCCAAAAGGGTTCGACCATCGCCATCGAGCGCGACCCCTTCAAAGCAGTCGAAGGGGCCGATCTGGTGGTTGCCGACACCTGGGTCTCGATGCATGACAGCCAATCCGCCAAGGAACGCCGCCACAATATGCTGCGCCCCTATCAGGTCAATGCCGAGCTCATGTCCCACGCCAAACCGGATGCTTTGTTCATGCACTGCCTGCCCGCCCACCGCGAGGAAGAGGCCACATCCGAGGTCATGGACGGCCCCAACTCGGTTATCTTCGATGAGGCCGAAAACCGCCTGCATGTGCAAAAGGCGGTGATGCGCTGGTGTCTGGACGTCTGAGCGGACCGCACCATGCCCCATGTGACACTAGAATTCTCGAAAGAGATCGAACAGACCCATGATGTTCAGGCCCTCTGCGACCGGCTGTTCTCGGTCTTGGCCGATCATCCCGAGTTCGACGCCGATACGATCAAAATCCGCGCCACCCCGGTCGCGTATTCCCGCACCGGGTCCGAGCCCCAAAGCTTTGTCCACGCCACGCTCCTGCTGATGCAGGGGCGTGACGAGGCCACGCGCACGGCGCTCAACGCTCTTGTTCTGGAGGTTCTGGCCAACGCCCTGCCGCAGGTCGGCAGCATCACGGTGCAGGACGTTCAGATGAACCGCGCGTCTTATGCCAAAAGGCTGGCCAGAGCATAGCCAGCCCCGGCGGCGCATCCGTAGTCAGCTGCGCCGCCCCGTCTCCCAGATGCGAAGCCTGACCACCGTCGCGACGCTGGCCAACACAACCAGCCCGCACAGTGCCACCTTGGTCATAACCTCCATCGTGCCCTCGATCAGCAGCGCATGCACAACACTGCCCGATATGGTGACAACCGCCAGCCCGGCATGACCCAGACGCCACAAACGAAACCGCACGCCGAACCGCTGCCGGTAAACCCCCAGCAACACGGCGGCAAACGCGGCCCACATCGCGCTCACACCCCAGACGGAAAACGGCGTGGGGGACACAAACAGCAACGCATCCATAACATCCGGCGGGCTGGTCAGCCACAGCCCGACCACATGGGTCACAATCGCCGCGATCAACGCCAGCCCGCAGACCCGATGCCAGCGGCGGCTAACCATCGCAGACAGCGGCAACCAACGCCCCGCCAGCAAGGGCTGCATCAGCAACAGCCCCATCGCAATGATCCCGGCAAACCCGGCCACGATATAAACCGGCTGCCGCCACGCCAGCAAAGGGCTGAACGCCGCCGCGATGACCGGCACTAAGACGGCCACGACCACCGCACCCCAGATCAGGCCATTGCGCAGCACCAATCAGACAGGCTGCAACACGAAATGCGCGGCCAGCGTCGTGTCTTTCGAACTGGCCATAACAGGCCGCAGAAACACCGTCTCGAAATCGCCGCTGTCATAGGCCAGATGCCCATGCGCCTGCCCAAAGGCGGGCACAATCTGCGGCATCTCCAACCGGAAGGCGCCATTGGCATCGGTCAGCGTCGCCCCATGGCTGCGTTGATCGCGTTCATGCCCTTCGGTGGTGTGCGCCCAGATCTGGATGCGCTGACCGGGCAGGGGGGCTCCGTCACCCGCGCGCCGCACCGTGCCCGTCATCCAGAACCCGCCGCCGCCGATCCGTTCGACAATCGGCGCGCCGGGGCGATAGTTGTTGGCCCCGCCCCGCATTGTCGGCGTTGGCTCAAGCCCCGCCGCGCGCGCCGGAACCCAAAGGCCGGTGGCCACTGCTGCAGTTCCCGCGGCAATCGCGGAACGGCGGGAGAAAAGCGATCCAGTCATCGGGCGACCTCCTGCAATAGGTAATCCATTCGGGTCAGTCTGCGGCGTCCACTGTCCAAGATAGCACGCTTTCCGCGGATTCCGAGATCGCACCGGCAGAGAATTGCGACCCCGCGCCCACCCGTGCAATCCGACCGAAATTCTTTGACGCCGCGCGGGCCGGGATGCCATCCTTTGGATCATGCCAAAGGTCAGCCCATGACAATGCAAAACCACATCGCCCCCGAAGACATCGCCGCATTTCAGCGGGACGGGGCGGTTGTCCTCAGATCGAAATTCTCGGCCGAGTGGCTGGACCTGCTGCGCAAGGGCATCGACGCCGATCTCGCGCACCCCACGGATAACTTCACCCGTCACACCAAAGACCCGCGCGCCCCGGCTTATTTCGAGGATTACTGGGCATGGGACAAAATCCCGCAATTCACCAGCTTTGTTCGCCACTCCCCCTGCGCGCCGCTGGCCGCCGAACTGCTGGGTGCCCCGTCGATCAACCTCGTCATGGATAACTGGTTTCTGCGCGAGGCCGGATCGACCTCGCGCCCGCCCTTCCATCAGGACCTGTCCTATTTCGATTTCGAAGGCACGATGTGCGTGCTCTGGCTGCCGCTGGAGCCCGTGAGCAAAGAAAACGGCATCGCGTTCGTGAAGGGCTCGCATCTGTGGGACAAGCTGTTCATGCGCGTGCGGTTTGCCGATGGGCATCCCAGCTATGAACCGACCGAGGTTGCAGGGCAGACCTATCACCCGCCCCCCGATGTCAACGCCGATCCCGGTGCCTATGATCTGCTGCAATGGGATATGGAACCCGGCGATTGCATTTTCTTCGACATGCGCACCCTGCATGGAGGGCTGTCTTCGACCACGCCGACCGAGACGGTGCGCCGGTTCACCCTCAGAATGACCGCGCCGGACGGCGTGATCCGCTATCGCGGGGACTGGGCCAAAGACGAGCGCGCCCAGTTTGAGGCCGCAGGGTATCGCGAGGGCGACCGGATTTCGGGGCCGTTTTTCCCGCAGCTCTGGCCGCGTGAGCAGGCATAGCGCCTGCACCTGATGTGTGCGGTGGCGCACTTTTCAATCAAATAACATGCTCTACATTTGCAATCATGAACAGGGACCGGCTACGGCCCCACAGGATTTTGGAGAACAGGCATGAGTTGGAACCCCACCCACAGCCCCGAATGCGTGTCCGAAAACCCGGCGCTGGACACGCTGATCATCCCGCGCGCCCGCGATCTGGGCGGGTTCGAGGTGCGCCGCGCTTTGCCCTCGGTCAAGCGCCAGCTTGTGGGGCCGTTCATCTTCTTCGATCAGATGGGCCCGGCCGAGTTCATCACCGAAGGCGGTATCGACGTCCGCCCGCACCCCCATATCGGGCTGGGCACCGTCACCTACCTGTATCAGGGCGAGTTTGAACACCGCGACAGTCTCGGCACTCATCAGATGATCTATCCGGGTGAGGTGAACTGGATGGTCGCCGGGCGTGGCGTCACCCATTCCGAACGTACCAGCGACGAAACCCGAGGCAAAAAGCACAGCCTGTTCGGTATCCAAACCTGGATCGCGCTGCCCGAAGCGCATGAGGATATGGCCCCCGATTTCGAACACCACAAACAGGGCGCGCTGCCCCATATTCAAGACACAGGCGTCAGCGCGCGGTTAATCCTTGGCTCGGCCTATGGCGAGAACAGCCCGGTGACCATGCTGTCGGAAACCTTCTATCTGGACGTTCAACTGGACCCCGGCGCATCGTTTCCACTGCCCGACGATCACGAGGATCGCGGCGTCTATGTCACCGAAGGCTCGATTGAAATCGCCGGGGATACTTTCGAAACGGGCCGCATGATGGTGTTTCGCCCCGGCGATCGGCTCTCGGCCAAAGCGGGGCCTTTGGGGGCTCGGCTGATGCTTCTGGGCGGGGCGACGCTGAACGAAGATCGCTATATCTGGTGGAATTTCGTCTCATCCTCGAAGGAGAAGATCGAAACTGCCACACGTGAATGGCAAGGGGCAGATTGGGCCAACGGGGCCTTCCATTTGCCGCCCGGCGACGATCAGGAGTTCATTCCCATCTCGGATGAGCTGGCGCGCACCAAGCCCCGGCTGGCAAAAACCGCACTGTCAGGTCAGGGTTAACCTTACTTGCGCGATAGTGAATTCCCGGCGATCCTTCCATCAGGTGAGGAGGGTCGCCATGAAGATCGTGTTTGCGGGCGCAGGCAGCATTGGCTGCTACTGCGGGGGCTTGCTGGCGCATGCGGGTCATGATGTGACTTTGCTGGGCCGCGCCCATGTGCTGGACCCGATCCGGGTGCACGGGCTAACGCTGACGGATTTCTCGGGTCTGAGCCGCTCAGTGCCTGCTGACAATCTGACCCTTGATGAAGAACCCACTAGCCTTGGCGCTGCCGAACTGGTCATCGTGACGGTTAAATCCGTCGCGACGCCGGGTATGGCCGAGCTGATCGCCGCCAACGCGCCGGACACAGCGCCGGTGCTGTCTTGGCAAAACGGCATGGAGAACGCGCGTATCTTGCTTGCTGCCCTGCCGGGGCGTGACGTGCGCGCGGGGATGGTGCCCTTCAATGTGGTGCCGACCGAGGCGGCGACCTATCACCGGGCCACGTCGGGGGATATCGTTATCCAGTCGGGTCCCGGTGGTTTGGCAAAACAACTCGACAACCCCGACCTGCCGGTGACGGAAAGCGATGAGATCGAGGCGGTGCAATGGGGCAAGCTTGTCATCAACCTCAACAACGCGCTCAATGCCCTGTCAGGGCTGACGCTGGTTGAGCAGTTGCTCAACCGCACATGGCGGCACCTTATGGCAGATCAGATGGCCGAGGCTTTGACCGTTCTGAAAGCCGCCGAACACCCCGTCGCGTCGACCACGCCGCTGCCTGCCTGGATGACGCCTCATATCCTGCGTCTGCCGACGCCGTTGTTCACCCGCGTTGCCGCGCGCATGCTGACCATTGATCCAACTGCCCGCACGTCGATGGCGTACGATCTTTCGGCAGGCCGTCCCACAGAAATCGACTGCTTGCAGGGTGAGGTCATACGTCTCGGGCAGTCAACCGGGACGCCGACGCCACTTTGTGTCCGGGTGTCGGACCTGATCAAACACGCGCCCGAGACGTCTCTGACGCCGGATCAGATCAGGCCGTGAGCACCGAAGTCAGGCAAAGGCGGTTAGCATCCAGAAGATCACCGCCGACATGGTCGCCGTGGCGGGCACGGTGACAATCCAGGCCGCCACAATGGTCATAAAATGCGACCGCCGCACCAGCTTGCGCCGTTGATGCTCTTCCCGCGCCAGCCTGTGACCCGGAGGGCGCTGATGGTGGGTCAGTTTCCAGCGCCGTTCCAGATGCCATTCGCGGTAGAACCCGACGCCGAACACGGCCCCGACGGCGATATGGGTGGAACTGACCGGCAGCCCCAGCCAACTGGCGACAATCACGGTGATCGCCGCCGACAGCGCCACGCAAAAGGCGCGCATCGGGTTCAGCCGTGTAATCTGGCTGCCCACCATGCGGATCAGCTTGGGCCCGAACAGGAACAGGCCAAACGAGATGCCGAACGCGCCGATGATCATCACCCATGTCGGAATGGCGACCTGCGCCGCAAAGCCGCCGGATTTCGCCGCATAGACAATGCCAGCCAAAGGTCCGACCGCATTGGCCACGTCATTGGCCCCGTGCGCAAAACTCAGCAGCGTGGCCGAGACCGCCAGCGGCAGGCCGAACAGGGTTTTCAGGGACCGGGTGCGGTTCTCCAACCCTTCGGATTTTCGTCGAACCCAGGGGCCGGTGACGGCCCAGGTGATCAGACCGGCGACCAGCCCGATCAGAGCCGCCGTTGCAAGCTCGACCGACACAATCCGCGACAGTCCCTTGACGGCCAGATAGGTGGTGAATGTCCCCGCCATCAGGGCAACAAGCAGAGGCACCCAGAACCGGGCGGCAGCAATCTTGTCGTTCTGATACTGAATTCTGGACTTGATCAGCGCCAGAAAACCCGCCGCGATCACACCGCCGAGAATGGGCGAGATCACCCAACTGGCGGTAATCGTGCCCATCGTGCTCCAGTTCACCGCGCCCAGGCCTGCGGCGGCGATGCCCGCGCCCATGACGCCGCCCACAACCGAGTGCGTGGTCGAAACCGGAGCGCCGACCCACGTCGCCAGATTGACCCACAGGGCCGAGGAGATCAGCGCTGCCATCATCGCCCAGATGAAGACCGAGCTGTTCTGCACCGAGGCGGGATCAATGATGTCCTGCGAGATCGTCGCAACCACGTCGCCGCCCGCCAGCAACGCGCCCGCGCTTTCCGCAACGGCGGCGATTACTATCGCGGCGCCCATGGACATTGCATTGGCGCCGACCGCCGGGCCCATGTTGTTGGCAACGTCATTGGCACCGATATTGATCGCCATATAGGCCCCAAAGGCCGCCGCGGCGATCACGATCAGGCTGCCATGCGCCTGGCCGAACAGCACCGCAGCCATCAGCCCGGCCAGCGCCATGAAGACCATTGCCATCCCGGGCGCCAACAAAGGGCGCGAGACATGCGAGTTCGCCGACTCGACCCGCGAGATGCGGTTCAAGTCATTGTCCAGCGCCTGCCAGCGGGATTTCAAACGGGTATCCGGCATCTTTCCTGCGATCTTTCAGATTGACATCTGGCGCTATCGGTTTCCACGCCCGGAGGCAACCGCAATGGCGCTTAATCGCGACCCGGATGGCTATATTTGATGCAGCAGCGCGCGCAGTTCCGGCTCGTCCACGCGTTCGGCGGCGATCTGGGGTGACACCCAGCACCGCTCGCGCTCATGCACTTCGGGGAAGGTGTCGGACAGTTCGCGGACATGGATACGGTAGACGCTGGTAAGGACCGGCTGCGCCGAGCCGTCCTTGAGGATCTTGTCGTAAGTGTACTGACCCAGAGGCTCTTTTTCGACTTCCGCCGCCTGCACGCCTGCCTCTTCCCAGGCCTCCTGCCGGGCCGCTTCGGCCCCGTCCAGCCCGTCAATGGGCCAGCCTTTGGGAATAACCCAGCGCTTGGTTTCCCGGCTGGTGACCAGCAACACCTCCTGCTCCGGCCCGTTTTCCCGGGTACACAGGGCTGCAAACTGCACCCGTCTGGGGCGCAGAAACAGAGGTCTGCCGACCTCATGCCAGATTTTTTTCAGCGCAGACATCATGTATCTTGTGTTCAGGCCGGTGTGTTATTTCATGTAAGTAAGAAATAACTATGAAATGCAGTTTTTACAATGAAACCGTTAGTAATTAACAAGTTACGTCCAGATTTTCGGCAATTTTACGTCAGTCGCGCCGGCGCTTGGCCCGCAGCGTGGGATCGGCCTGTGTGGGATCTTCGGGCCAGGGGTGTTTGGGGTATTGTGCCCGCATGTCCTTGCGAACATCCGCATAAGATCCGGCCCAGAATCCGGGCAGGTCGCGGGTGATCTGGATCGGGCGCTGCGCAGGGGACAGCAGCGTGATTTTCAGCGGTGCGCCACCGACAGTCGGATGGCGGGTGACGCCGAACATTTCCTGCAGGCGCACGGAAATCTCGGGGGCAGCGCTGCTGTAGTCAATCGGCACCTTGCGCCCCAGAGGCGTTTCAAATGCGCCCGGCGCGAGGCGGTTCAACTCCTGCGTCTGGGCCCAGTCCAGCCGTGCCCGCAGCGCAGGGATCAGATCGAACCGCTTCCAGTCCTCGGCGTTGCGCACTCCGGTCAGCATTGGAAGCAGCCAGTCTTCCAGATCGGCCATCAGCCCGACTTCCGAAAAATCCGGCAGGTCCACCCCATCGGCGCGCACCAGTTCTACACGGGCTGCCAGCCGCGCCGCTGCCCCGTCCAGCCGCAGCCCCAGATCGCGCACGCCGTCCAACATGGCCTGCGCAACCATCTGGTCGGGCACATCTTTCCAGATGCGGTCCGCCAAGGTGATCGCGCCCAGCCGCTCTTGCTGCCGGGCAATCACGCGCCGCTCCCGTTTGGACCAGTCGCAGGTATCAACCCATTCGATCTGATCGGCGAACAGATCCCTGATCTCACGCTCCGAGATGTGGGCGGCCATCCGAACCCGCGCCTCGCGCGGATTGCCATCCGTATCCGCCACCACCATATAAGGCGCGGCAGCCAACGTATCCCCGCTGTCAAGTACAACGCCCTTGCCGCCCGACAGCACGTAACGCGGTTCATCCCCCTTGCGCCGCTGCCCGATGCGGTCGGGATAGGCCAGTGCCGCCATTGCCGCAACGCTCAGGTCGCTGGACGCGCCCCCGGCCTGTGTGCGTAACCGTTTGGTCTCGGCCTTGATCCGGTCGATCGCGCCTGCGTTGACCTGCCAGACCCGATTGCGCTGAAACGCGCGGAGGTCGCGCAGGGCCTCCATCCGCAGCGACAGATCGGCAGGAGCACCTTTCAACGGGTCCCGCTCGGCCATCAGCGCGGCGAGGGGGGCGGCCTGTGCGCCCGCCGTCACGAGCATATGCCCCAAACGCGGATGTAGCGGCAGCGCGGCCAAGGCCCGCCCGTGATCGGTGATCCGGGCGTGTTGATCCAGCGCGCCGAGCATCCCGAGCAACGCCCGCGCTTCGGCCATCGCGCCTTCGGGCGGCGGGGTCAGAAAGGCCAGATCGCCCGCATCTGCGCCCCACAGGGCCAGTTCCAGCGCCAGCCCTGTCAGGTCCGCCGCTTCGATTTCGGCAGGCGGATAGGCGGCCAATGCTCCGTCTTCGCCCTTGGACCACAGCCGGTAGCAAACTCCTTCGGCCACCCGCCCCGCGCGTCCCGCGCGCTGAGTCGCTTCGGCCCGCGTGACCCGTTCGGTCACCAGCCGTGACATGCCCGAGCCGGGATCGAACCGCGCCCGCCGCGCCTGTCCCATATCCACAACCACCCGAATGTCGGGAATGGTCAGTGAGGTTTCGGCAATCGAGGTCGCCAGAACCACCTTGCGCCCGGTTTCCACCGGGGAAATCGCCGCGCGCTGGGCGGCAAAGGGCAGGGCCCCGAAGAGGGGCCGCAGGGCGCAATCCTGCGGCAGGCGGCTGGTCAACCCGGCCTCGGCCCGCCGGATTTCACCCTCGCCCGGCAAAAACACCAACATACCGCCGCCGATGCCGCGCGTTTCATGCTCGGCCTGCACCACCAGATCGACAAGCGCATCCAAGCGCCGGGCCGTTGCGCCCATTGGCCGGTCCAGCCAGCGCGTTTCCACCGAGTAGCTGCGCCCCTCGGACGTCACCAGTGGGGCCTGCATCAACTGGCCCACGGGTTCCGCATCAAGCGTCGCTGACATCGCCAGAAGGATCAGGTCATCGCGCAGCGCCTCGGTAACCTCAAGGCACAGCGCCAGCCCCAGATCGGCGTTCAGTGAGCGTTCGTGGAATTCATCGAAAATCACCGCGCCAATGCCGGGCAGGTCGGGCTCGGATTGCAGCATTCGGTTCAGGATACCCTCGGTCACAACCTCAATCCGTGTCGCCTTTGACACTTTCGCATCGCCCCGCACGCGATAGCCCACGGTCTGCCCGGCGCGTTCGCCCAAGGTCTCGGCCATGCGTTCCGCCGCCGCCCGCGCGGCTAGACGGCGGGGCTCCAGCATCACGATCCTGCCGTCGCATAGGCCAGCCTCGAGCATCGCCAAAGGCACCTGCGTTGTCTTCCCCGCGCCCGGAGGGGCTTGCAGCACTGCACGGCCATGGGCTTTCAGCACGGCCAAAAGCTCAGGCATGGCGTCGTCGATGGGCAGGCGGTGCGTCATTACGGCTTTATCCGTCAAGTGGTAGCCGAGGTCTAGCGCCCCTGTTTCGCATGAGGATCAGCAGCAACAGACTCCGGCACACACTGTGTATGGAAGATTTCGCTACCCGTGCGGGCTGGACAAATCCCCCCCGGCGGCGGCAAGTAGGCGTGTCGCAACAAATCGGGGTCGACATGGACATTGATAGCCTCAGTGACAGGATTTTGAACGGAGAGCGCCGTGCGCTCGCCCGCGCCATCACGCTGGTCGAAAGCGGCCGCGCAGACCACCGCGCGCAGGCAGCCGAGTTGCTGGCCCTCCTGTCGCAATCTGACCGGCAATCCCTGCGCATCGGCCTGTCGGGCACGCCGGGGGTCGGCAAATCCACCTTCATCGAAAGCTTCGGGATGATGCTGACAGGGCAGGGTCTGCGCGTTGCGGTTCTGGCGGTTGACCCCAGTTCGGCCCGGTCTGGCGGCTCGATTCTGGGTGACAAAACCCGGATGGAGCGCCTGAGTCGCGATAAGAACGCTTTTATCCGTCCTTCCCCCAGCCAAACCCACCTGGGCGGCGTCGCCCGCCGGACCCGCGAAGCCATCGCGCTCTGCGAAGCGGCGGGGTATGACGTGGTCCTGATCGAAACCGTTGGGGTCGGCCAGTCGGAAACTGTGGTGTCCGAGATGTCCGACCTGTTCCTTCTGCTTCTGGCCCCCGCCGGAGGGGATGAGCTACAGGGCGTCAAGCGCGGCATCATGGAAATGGCCGACATGATCCTGATCAACAAGGCGGACGGAGACCTGAAGGCAACAGCCACCCGCACTTGCGCCGATTACGCGGGCGCGCTGCGCCTGCTGCGCAAACGGTCGCAGGATCCGGAGGGGTTTCCCAAAGCTATGACCGTCTCGGCGGTTGAGGAACATGGCCTGACTGATGCATGGACCGAAATGCAGACCCTCACCGAATGGCGGCGCGAGGCCGGGCACTGGGCTACAAACCGCGCGGCGCAAGCCCAATACTGGTTCGAGCAAGAAGTGCGCCACGCCCTGTTGGCAAAGCTAGAAACGGCGCAGGCCAAAGCCGATTTGGCGGCGCTGAACGAAAAGGTGTCAAAAGGCCAGATCAGCCCCGGAGCCGCCGCGAAGAAGATGCTGGCGAGCCTCACCTGACAAAGGCACCACAACCCCTTCATCTTTTCCCAAATACTCCCGCCGGAGGCATGGCCCGCAAGGGCCATTTCCATGCCAAAGACCAATGTCGAAGAATTCCTGCGATCCGTCTTGACCCTTCCGGCGATTCCCACTACACGCATCCAACCAGTTTTCGGGCGCGACTTCGGGTTGCGCCCCTTGTGATTTGGCCGCGGGCGGTTTGCCCGGCCTCCAGAAACAAAGGAAGAAACCATGTCGCGCCGTTGCGAACTGACCGGAAAAGGCCCGATGACTGGCAACAATGTCAGCCACGCCAAAAACAGAACTCGTCGTCGTTTCCTGCCCAACCTGAACGACGTTACCCTGCAGTCGGAAACCCTGGGCCGTGGCGTCAAGCTGCGCATCTCGGCGGCTGCGCTGCGTTCGGTGGACCACCGCGGTGGTCTGGACGCGTTCCTGGCCAAAGCCAAGGACGAGGACCTGTCCACGAACGCGCTGAAAGTGAAGAAAGAAATCGCCAAGGCACAAGCCTCGGCCTAAGCCTTTCGCACTTATTGAATTTTAGCCCTGTGCCCCCTTGGCGCAGGGCTTTTTCGTTATGGCGACCAAGCCTTTTTCGATTGTTCGTAATTTTTGAACAAAAGTTGGCGTTTCGTGACGTTGTTCACAGACGCCGCCCCGCCGCTTGGGCCAAACTGAGAGCACTCAATTGACGGGGCGAATAAATGACATTTAAGAGTTTCAATTTTTTTACCGTGCTTTCGTCGCTGTACCGCAACACGTTTACGACCTGTAACCGGATGCAAAGATGGGTGAACCGGTCGCATACAAGCCTTACAAAAGGCTCGGTCAAACGGCGGGGCATAGACTACTGAAAAACGGCTTCAAGCGCGACGGTTTGGCGCTTGAAGCCATTTGATGTCCGGGCCTATACCATCCGAAGGATGAAAACCGGGTTCGCCAAAATTCTACCTTTTGCGCTGTCGCTTCTGTTGATTGTGACAGGACAGGGCATTGCCGCATCGCGCGGGGTCAACAATGCTGTCGGCCAGATGGTGCTGTGCACCGGGACGGGGCCTGTTGTGGTCTATATGGACCGGGAAGGGCAACCGACGCGTGCGCCTCATTACTGTCCGGACTATGCGCTGTTTCTGCTCGGGGCGCTTGCTGCGCCACCAACGCTTTTGCCCGAGAAACCGCAGCAGGCCCTGCCTACGCCGGTGCGGAACACCGGAAACCTGATCGCGCTGCCGATTCCCAAAAGACCTGCGCGCGCACCGCCTGTTTCGGTTTGAAAACACCCAAATTTCAAACTGTTATACAGGAGAGGCACGATGTTCCTCAAAACTACTCTGCTTGCAACCCTGGCCGCTGTCACGCTGGCCGTTCCCGCCTTTGCCGAAGGCCCCATCGTGGTCGATGACGCCTATGCCCGCTCTGGCGGCAAGGCCGCCAAGGCCGGGGCCGCCTTTATGATCATCGAAAATCAGGGTGAGACCGATGATCGCCTGATCGGCGTCACATCGGACGCCGCGGCGCGGGTCGAGTTGCATACGCATAAAATCAATGACGACGGCGTTGCACAGATGGTGCATGTCGAGGAAGGCTTTGTGATTCCCGCAGGGGAGGCCCACAGCCTGAAACGCGGTGGGGATCACGTAATGTTCATGGGCTTGACCCAGCCGTTCGAACAGGGCGCGACCGTGCCCGTCACGCTGATCTTCGAACAGGCGGGCGAGGTTCAAGTAGAGATCCCGGTTGACCTAGAGCGTCACGACCAAGATGGCCACGGCGGGCATTCGAACTGAGGCCACGCCTGTCTTTGGGCCGCTTAGCGGCCGTCATCCACGCGTCAGGCCGGGCTTTGCCCGGCCTGCTGTCGTTGCGGGCTATCGGTGGATGTTTTTCATCCCGACCCGGTCGCCCGCTTTCCGAAAGCGCGATGCGAGCCAGAACATCACAACAGACATGGCCAGCGCGCCAAAGGCGATGACCCATCCCAAAGCGACAAAGACGAACGTTGGCCAGACCATCAGCATCAGTCCAAACAGAAGGGCAACAAACCCCGAAACCCGCATGGACCCGCGTTGAGGGTCGTTTTCATGCATCTGCTGGGTCGCCGCCAGCGAGCCGATCCCGATGATCAGCACCCAGACTCCGATGAGGAAAAAGGCTATCCTGACGGTGCCCTCGGGCCAGATCAGCAACACCAGACCGATCAGCGCCGCGCCGATCCCCACGCCGCCGATCAGGCCGCGCCGCCCGAAGCCCAGTAACGTCAGGCCGCCGTCCAGAACCAACAGCACTCCGACCAGCCGCACCAGCAGTTCGATGCCCTGTTTCGGCCAGAACAGTGCCGCGACACCCACCGCAGCGGCGGCAAGGCCCCGCAGCAGAAAGGTCCACCAAAGGCTGGCCAGTTGCTCGCTCAACTGGTCGCGGCCTTTCATGCTGCCGTCCTCCAGAATTTCACCGGTCCGGGGGTCTTGATCTGTCATGGGTCGCCCTGAAGTTGTTACGCGTTCACAATAGCCGGGAAAAAACCGGTCTGTCTGCAGTCATTGGGTGGGTTGGCTCAGCAATTGATCGACCCAGCGCGGCACTGTCTCGGTGGCCTTGCCCACAAGCCGTTGGGCAAACCCCGATGCGCCGAGGGAGGGTTCCAGATTGATCTCGACCGTATGCGCCCCGGCGGCGCGCGCCTCGTGTACGAAATTGGCCGCCGGATAAACCTGACCCGAGGTGCCGATGGCTGCAAAAACAGACGCGCTGGCCAGATGATCGAATATCTCGTCCATGTGATAGGGCATTTCGCCAAACCAGACGACGTCGGGCCGCGCCATCGGGGCGGCGCAGGCAGGGCAGGGCTCACCCACTGCCATCTCAGGCGGTGACGGCCAGCGATGGCCGCAACTGGCACAGAGCGCCCCAGCCAGAGTGCCATGCATGTGGATCACGTCCGTTGCCCCTCCGGCCTCGTGCAGTCCGTCCACGTTCTGGGTGACGATCACCACCTTTCCGGGCCACTCCCGCTGCAGCCGGGCCAGCGCCTGATGCGCCGCGTTGGGCTGCACCTTGGCCGCCTGTACGCGGCGGGCATTGTAGAACCCCTGCACCAGCGATGGGTTGCGGGCGAAGGCCTCGGGCGTGGCGACATCCTCGATCCGGTGTTTTGCCCACAGCCCGTCTTCGTCGCGAAACGTGCTGAGCCCGCTTTCGGCGGAAATCCCGGCCCCGGTGAGTATGACGATCTTTTCCATTTGCCCTCCGCGCGGTAAACCTTGGCGCATGACACACCGTATCCTCTTTGTCTGCTTGGGCAATATCTGCCGTTCCCCGGCGGCCGAGGGCGTCTTTCGCGCCCGCGCACCGCAATTTGAAACCGACAGTGCCGGAACCTCGGATTGGCATGTGGGCGGTCCCCCCTATGCCCCGATGCAATCAGCCGCCAGTGCGCGCGGATTTGATCTGAGCGACCTGCGCGCCCGGCAATTCACCGCCGCCGATTTCGATCGGTTCGACCTGATCATCGGCATGGACGCCAACAACATCGCGGATATCGAGGCCCTGCGCCCGCAGGGCAGCGAAACCCCGGTCCGCCTGATGACTGACTTTGCGCCCGAAACCGGTGCCAGCCACGTGCCCGACCCCTATTACACACGGGATTTCGACGGGGCGCTGGATCTGATCGAGACAGCGGTCGAGGGCCTTCGGGCTCATTTGGACGGCTAATCAGCCATCACCTTCAACTGCCCGCTTAGCCAGGGCAGTTTGGCCGTGGCGGGATCAACGATCTGGCTTTGCATCAGCCTGCGGATCATCCCGGCAACCTCTTGCGGCACCTGGTCCGACCAATCGGTTCGGGTGAACAGTGAGATTGTGCGAGCGAATTCCCCAAACCCGAGGGGGTAAGCCTCGAGCCCTTCATGGAACCGCGCGGCCCGCATAAAGCCCAGCGGCGTGGTGATCGACCAGCCCAGCCCGCGCGCGACCATTGCCATCAACGCCAGGTGAGAGCCGATTTCGAACCGTTCCTCGAAGACCATCTGCTGACGGGCCAAATGGCTTTCAATCTGGCGGCTGATCAGTTGCTCACGCGCATAGCGCAGAAACGGCAGATCCTGCATCACGGCCTCTGCCCCGTTAGCCCCTTTGGGTGCCACCAGAATGAACGGGTCCTGCACCAGAGGGTATTCGACGACCCCTTCAAGCACTTCGCCGCTATGGGCCGAAACCATTAGATGTAGGCGCTGCGCCTCTAATTCCTCGAACAGATCCAGGCTGGGCAGGGTGATCAGCTTGAATTTTGACCGGGTCAGATTGTCGGCCAGCAGGGTCGCCAGCCGGGGCGTCAGATCATTGTCGAAATCGTCGATCAGGCCGATGGACAAGGTGGTCAGATGGCCGAGGTCCATGACCGTCAGCTCGCTCTGGGCCATCTGCAGCTCGGCCAGAACCGCCTCGGCGCGGGCCAGAAAGCTGCGTCCGGCCTGCGTCAGCCGCATCGGCCGCCGCCCGTGATCCACCAGATCGGTGCCCAGAGCCTTTTCCAGATTGCGCAACTGCTGCGAAACCGAAGGCTGGCTGAGCCCCGTGATCTCGGCCGCTTGCGCCACCGATCCGGTCCGCGCCAGCGCCTCGAACACCTCAAGGCCCCGCAGGGTCAGCCCTTTCATCACCATAAGACACACCTTTCGCTGCGCCTTTTCTGGGGCGCAGGGCAGGTCAGGTCAAGGACTGACAGGGGTTAACTACAGATCGCCTGTGCCATCTGGCCGAAGTTCTGATACCGATCCCACAGTGCATCATCGCGTGCGGTCTGCGACATCTTCAACTCCTGCGCCTGATGGGGGTCTTCGAACCATTTCGACACGGTCTTCTGATCGCTGCGCGTCAACGCCTGATCCGCCACGCGCTGAATGCAAGAACACCGCGCCCGCGTCGCCGCCTCGCGGTCTGACGCCAGACACGCCCGCTTGATCTGCGCCGCGTCTGCAGTGGGGGCGACCGCCGTCAGCGATGCCGCACAAAATGCGATTAGGAGGAACTTTTTCATACTCGAGCCTCGTTTTTTGCCTGCCCGGAGGGGTCTTCTGCCCCTCTCGGTCTGCGGCGGAGTATGAATCAAAGTGGTTAAGGGATCAATCGGGTGGTGCGAAAAAGTGCATTCCCGACTCATAAACGCCCCATTCCCCACCCGTAGGCCGGGCTTCAGCCCGGCATTGGTCGATCACGCCTGTTTCTTGCGCGCCAGTTCTACCACATTGCTCTGAGAGTGGTTTGAGTAGGTCGCCCAATCCGGGGTGTATTCCTCCGATTGGTTTCCCCAGACCGTCCATCCGTCCCGAGGTCCTCTGGCAAACAACTCCAATCGCTCGCCAAAGCTGCATTGTTCGATGATATCGTATTGCTCGTCGGGCTTTCGGCTATGCTCACGCTTCTGAGTTGATATTATGTTCTCTTGCGATCTTCCGGGTGCGAGCGTTCTGGCGTTCTTGCCTCGGACGCCGAACAACAAGATCTCGGTAACGTTGCGAAAATAAAAGCCAACTCCGCGTCTGTCAGGCCCACCGTCTTTCCGGATCTTGTACCAGATCAGGTTGCTTTTGTATTTAAAGCCCCAGTGTTCCATCACCTTCAAACCTTCGGGGAGTAACGCGTTCGGCACCCACAGATATAGATGCGCAGGTTCACCCGCGATTGCCTCAACAGGCATGTCGCAAATGTCGTCCAGCGTCATTGTCGGATACCGGGACAGGCGTTTGTGTTCAGGTGCCATCTTCCCGGTTCGATTTTGAAACTGCCATGGCGGGTCGGCGAGGATTGTCTGAAACTTCCTCCCGCCAAGTGCGTTCATCAGGTCATCTGAGGCCTCAGACATCATTCGTTCTCCCTATACAGGCTTTTCTTGATGCCAAAGGTCAGTATTGGACACCCTCCGGCACCTCCGCCCTCAATTTTCGAAATTAGCTTCGACAAGATGGTTGTGGACGAACCGTAAGACGATCCTCTGTTAAGATCATTAAAAATGTCCTGCAGGTCGTCAGCCCGCGTCACAATTACGCCCGCGCTTACTGTCCGAAGCTGATGTAACAGGCGGAAGTTGTTCAGGTCTCGGTCGTAGAACTCGGTCTTGTTGTTCCACTCCAACTCAACCGCGACTCCGTTCTTGAACATATCGATCTTATGCGTTGGCGTTTTGAACTCTGTGTCATCCACCAGAACCCGGGTATCGAACTTGGTTTCTTTCCAGCCCCTTTTTGTGAAAACTGTATCAAAATCCGAGGCCAGCTTTGTTTTCCGACCACCGCCTGTCGAGATATAGGATTTCTTCAGGCGAAAATTCGTTAGCGCTTCAAGCAGGTCGGACCATTCGTCCGGATGGTCTCCTTCCAAAACTGCACTAGCGTGGTGCCATTCCCCGCAATAATAGTTTTCCTGAATAAACTCAGGAAGGCGATCTCGCAACATATAGTGGTTTTCTCCTTGAAGTACCCATAGGCTAGTTGAGCGCAGCACGTTGTGCAAGTGTGGTAACGCGGACTGGCGCTCCGAATTGAAACCATTGACCACAGCCCATTTCCGACGCATATCCCCAACCCATGACAGACCTCGCTCATATCCGCAATTTCTCCATCGTCGCGCATATCGACCATGGCAAATCCACCCTTGCTGACCGGCTCATCCAAGAGACCGGAACGGTCAAGGATCGCGACATGAAGGAACAGCTGCTCGACAGCATGGATATCGAGCGCGAGCGCGGCATCACCATCAAGGCCAACACGGTCCGCATCGACTATACCGCCGACAACGGCGAGGCCTACGTGCTGAACCTGATCGACACCCCCGGCCACGTGGACTTTGCCTATGAGGTCAGCCGGTCCATGCGCGCGGTCGAGGGTTCTCTGCTGGTCGTTGACTCGACCCAAGGGGTCGAGGCGCAGACGCTGGCGAATGTCTATCAGGCCATCGACGCGGATCATGAGATCGTGCCGGTGCTGAACAAGATCGACCTGCCCGCGTCCGATTGTGACCGCGTGGCCGAACAGATCGAGGATGTGATCGGCATCGACGCGACCGACGCCATTCAGGTCTCCGCCAAGACGGGGCAGGGCATCCACGAAACGCTGGAAGCCATCGTGCAGCAACTGCCTGCGCCGCAGGGCAATCTGGATGCGCCGCTCAAGGCGATGCTGGTGGATTCGTGGTACGACGCTTATCTGGGCGTCATCGTTCTGGTCCGCATCATGGACGGCACGCTGAAAAAGGGGATGCGGGTCAAGTTCATGTCGAACAACACCCTGCACCATGTCGACCGCGTCGGCGTTTTCCGGCCTGAGATGGAGATGGTGGACTCGCTCGGCCCCGGTGAGATCGGCTTTCTCACCGCATCAATCAAACAGGTCCGCGACACCCGCGTCGGCGACACTATCACCAATGACCGCAACGGCACCGAAGACGCGCTGGACGGGTTCAAACCCGCGCAGCCGGTGGTGTTCTGCGGCCTCTTCCCTGTCGACAGTTCCGAATTCGAAGATCTGCGCGACGCCATCGACAAACTGGCGCTGAACGACGCCTCGTTCTCGTTCGAAATGGAAACCTCGGCCGCGCTGGGCTTTGGCTTCCGCTGCGGCTTCCTCGGCCTTCTGCACCTTGAGGTCATCCGCGACCGCATCGAACGCGAATACGATATCGAGCTAATTACCACCGCGCCGTCGGTGATCTATCACGTCTACATGAAAGACGGCGAAATGATCGAGCTGCACAACCCCGCCGACATGCCTGACCCCTCCAAGGTCGACCATATCGAGGAACCGCGCATCAAGGCGACCATTCTGGTGCCAGACGAATACCTCGGCGACGTGCTGAAACTCTGCCAGGACCGCCGCGGCATTCAGCTGGACCTGACCTATGCGGGCACCCGCGCGATGGTTGTGTACGACCTTCCCCTCAACGAAGTTGTGTTCGATTTCTATGATCGCCTGAAATCGGTAACAAAAGGTTACGCCAGCTTTGACTACCAGATGACCGGCTACACGCAGGATAATCTGGTCAAGATGTCGGTGCTGGTGAATGACGAACCCGTTGACGCCCTGTCAACCATGGTCCACCGCGACCGGGCCGAGATGCGGGGTCGCGCGATGTGCGAAAAGCTCAAGGACCTGATCCCGCGCCATATGTTCAAAATCCCGATCCAGGCCGCCATCGGAGGCAAGGTCATCGCCCGCGAGACCCTCTCGGCCCTGCGCAAAGACGTGACCGCCAAATGCTACGGAGGCGACGCCACGCGGAAGCGCAAACTGCTGGACAAGCAGAAGGCGGGTAAGAAAAAGATGCGCCAGTTCGGGAAAGTTGATATCCCGCAGGAGGCGTTTATTTCAGCGTTGAAGATGGATGGGTAAATGCTAGCACCATTAGTTGAGCCGAGTACGGAAAAACTATATGTTGAAAACTTCTTTTCGATCAAAGAAGTTGACATAGTTCTGGGGCAAGTATCGGCAATCATCGGGCCACAGGCATCCGGAAAGAGTATCCTCGCTAAGGTTCTATTTTTTCTTCGTGAATATATAGACGATCTGTTTTTCTTTGCGGCCAATGAAACAGGTGGCAGAACTGAGTTCAATAACCATAAGATTGACGACTTCAGGAAATTATTTCCAGATGTTGAAACCGAAAACGGTAGTTTTGAACTTAGGTATCAATTCGACGACGAATACGTTTCTGTTGTTCGATCTGGTAGGAAATCAAGACCGCGAATAATCATTAGCGATGAACTCGTTAGAGTTTTCAACGGTTTTAAAAGAGATTTTAGGAAGTGGGCTGCGAGTCATAGTGAAGATGATATTCGGCGCAGGGGAATGCCTAGCGTTTTCTCCTATCGCAGATCGTCGGACGAAAGAAGGCTGTTTTGGTCGACTGTTCCAACATCTCTATACGTTCCTGCGTCACGATCCTTTTTTACGACAATCGAAAAAAACATTTTTTCGTTTCTGTCGGAACAAGATAGTTTAGACCCTTTAATGATACAGTTTGGCCGTTTCTTTGAATTCGGTAAGGATAATTTCTATTCGAGCGCTGACCAGAGCGACGAGCAGGATTTCCATGAATGGATGCAGATGGCGAATGAAGTTCTCTGCGGTGAGTACTCAAAGAGCAAGTTGGGCGAGTTCATTACTACACGCTGGGGTAAAGTTCGTCTCTCTGACGCATCTTCTGGTCAGCAAGAAGTTTTACCCCTTCTAATGGCTCTTCTTCTTTTCCCAAGTCGGCTTCGTTCGGATGAATTGATTGTGGTTGAAGAGCCCGAAGCGCACTTGTTTCCAAAAGCTCAGAAGATACTGCTGGAACTAATTGTTAGGGTGTCGGTCGCAGCTAAGTGCAAAATACTATTGACTACACACAGTCCCTATCTTTTGGCTTGCCTGAACAATGAGTTGCTTAGATCAAGCAAAGGAGATTTGAGTCTGACAGTCAGTTCTTATTATATACATGATGGAATTTCGGAAGACATCATGGACCAAGAGGACGGCATAATTGATATGTCTGCCATAGATAAAGTGTCGGAGGATATAGCATCAGAGTTTATGGATATATTTGATGAGTGATTGCCAGGAAATTAGAAGTGATAGCATCATTACTTTTAAAGAGAATAAATCATCAGTAACTTTTCATAACCCAGGTAAGAGTGCAGTACTTTGCGTGGACGTGGATGGTTGTTTGCTAGTAAACGAAGAAGCATGTGATAAACTGCTGTGCCACGCTGGCAAAAACTACTATATAGAATTGAAAGGGCGAAATAATGTTAAAGCCTTGCAGCAAATCGCCAGCACAATCGAGAAAATAAACAAGGACTTTGGTGGAGATGAGTGCATCGCCGTAATTTCTTCGACAAAAGTTCCAATGATTTCCGACATCCAGAAGGCTTACATCAAGCTTCGAAAACGAGTTCCAAACATGACTTCAAAGCCAATTGTTTCAAGCTCAGGAGTTGAAATAAAACTGGAGTAGTAAGTCGGTGCTCCGATATGTTTGACATTGCTTCCTCCACATCGTTTCTCCAGCCACTGTGACCTAATTCACACCGATAGCCCTCTATCTCTGCTATTGTTGACCCAACGGAAACACTCCGCAGGAGTCTCCAATGTCCGCGTCCATGATCCCCATCATCGCCCTCGGATCGGCTGGTCTCTATTCCGTTGCCATGATCGCGATGAAGTTCTGGTGGAAAATCCCCGGTGTCGGCCTCAGCCTGCTAATCGTTGCGACCCTGCTGGCGGGTGCGACGCTCGAACTGGCCGCGCTGCGCGAGGAGCGGTTGGGGATCATCTATACCGGCATTCTGGGGGCCGAGGTGATCCTGATCGCCATCGCCTCGTACTTTCTGTTCGGCGAGAATTTCTCGTATCGTGAAGTGTTCGGCATCGCGCTGGTTATTGTCGGCACGGCGCTGGCCTGGGCCTGACCGCGACCTGACGCGAAGCTGAACCCAAGATGAAGTCTCCTTTAGATATGTTGTAAGCGGCCCATAGCCTCCACATCTGTTCAGCAGGCCAGCGACGGCCCGACAGGAGGAGAGAGCCAATGACCAGATATATGACTGCCGGAGCAGCCGCCCTGGCCGCGACCCTCGCCCTTGGATCGGCTGCGATGGCCGAAACCCCTCCGGACCTGCGCGGCGTTTGGGCGGGCACGTACAACACGGTGTCGCCGTCGAACGCCGCCACGGGCGATGCGCCCAGGTTCAACAGTGCGGAATGGGTGCTGGATATCCAGAAGCAGCACGAAAACGTCTTTTGGGGTCCCAGCATGTGGCGTCGCAACGCGGCTGACGAATGGACCGTGTACGAGGCCACCGGCAATGTCAGCCTGGACGGGTCGGGTAAGATTGGGATCGTCGAAAGCTCATCCGAGCCGACGATCGGAGTGAACGCGCTGATTGATGCGCGGTACGAGGATGGCAAGATTTACGCCGATTTCCGTAGCCTGCGGTCCGGAACGACCTACAGCACCGTTCTGGAACGTCAGGTGAACTGAAGCGTCTCTGGCCCGACCGGCTGTAGGGGGTACGGACTGCCGTTGATCCAAGACTGCGGCAGAGAGTAGTAGGTAATCCCGGTCGGGTCGGGGCGCTTCTCATAACCAGGGTCTCCGAGGGGAGGAGACGGGCCGGGCGGCCAGTTCACCGCCTGCGAAAAGGTTCAGATGGTCTTGTGTTTGAATGCGGCGTTCCTCGGCACCGGGGCATCTGGATCTCGCGGACCTTCAGCGCGGCTTCGCGCGGTGGTGTGTAAGCTGTCCGGCCCCGATTTTGATAAGCGATTCGAAAGCTCAGGGGGTCGGAGAGTAGGTTGATCCGCGGAATCTGCCCTGACGCGCTGTTTGCACTTGCAGCATTGGTGGAATTCTAGGCGCGAAAGTCGGGTTGGGACTTTTCCATCTCCAAACCTGCTTGGCACCAGAACTTCTCGGCTTATCCACAAAGCTATCCCGCCGGATACCAACATCTTATCCCCGTCTAAATCTCATGCTGCAGTGCTATTTTCTTGCCGGTTGCACACCGCAGTGTAACAGTTCCGTTACCGCACAGGTTCTTCGGAGCCAAAGGTGGAACGCAAGGGCCAGGGGGTCTTGGCAGATATAGGCGAACTCTAGGGTTCTCCTTTTACTGCAGAGGCTTACCGGTAGGTGATTGTTTGGGTAGGGGGCTGGCCCCGTATTCGAATGATCAGCTTCTCAGACGGCCTGAGCATGCTGCGATGACCCTCGGGTTCAAAGCGGCGGCTGCAGCCCTTTCGGGGGCTGGGGCAACTGGATCGGAGCGCCCTTCGGGGCGCGTCGGCCCGGTAAGGCGTCAGGGGGTGTCCGAAAGGATGCATGCAAAGACCGCGTCTGCGCACCTGACGCCTTTTCTTTTGCCGGTTCCACGGCTTCATACAGGCTACCACTCACCCCCTTCGGAATGGGAACGGGGCTCTTCTGCGTGTGCAAAAGAGCCCCGATTTAGCGTCAGATGATGCAATGCCGCGTCTATGCACCTGTACGGGTAGATTTAACGGGTTTGCAGCCCTGAGGCAACCATATATCGCGGGCCGGTTTGCTGACCGCGCAATATATGGCTTTGTGGTTAGATGTTCTCCTGAACGTCAGAAGCGGCGTCCTGGATCGCGTCGCCAGCTTTCTCGATGTCTTTGCCAGCCCCTTTCGCGGTCTCGCAGGCGGTCAGGGCAAACAGGCTCAGGCCGATTAGAATTACGCGGATCATACTCATCTCCTTGGTGCTCGATCTTCTTTTCGGTAGCACCTTTTTTTGCGCCGAACCAGTGTTTTGGAGATGCGTTGAGACAGGATGATCCTCAGGGCGTCGCCCTACTGCCATGCGGCTTGTTCGACAGCCCCTGGACCCGAGGTTTCAATCCTTGCTGTCGGTGCAAAACAGTTCGTAAACCACTTCCAGCATGCGGCGGGGCCGGTCATCGGCAAGCCGATAATAGATCGCCTTGCCCTCGCGGCGCGGCGTGACCAGACCTTCGAGTCTCAGACGCGACAGTTGCTGGGACACGGCGGCTTGCCGTGCGGACAACAATTCTTCCAGTTCAGTTACAGATTTTTCACCGGAAACAAGATGGCACAAGATCATCAGCCGTCCTTCATGGCTGATCGCTTTCAGGAAATTCGAGGCGCGGGTCGCGTTGCCGACCATTCTGTCAAGTTCGTGTTTGGTCATGTCCGGGGACAACTGGGGCAGTGCCATACTCATCTGTTCCTTCAGGTCCGCGTTGCGCGAACGTTGTTTCCTCGACCCCAGTCGCATTGGACGGGTCACCTAATTACAAGTTTCGTACAATTCATTCCATATGCATGAATCAAAATACCGTGATGGAAGATAGCAAGCTGGCCGAAGTTTGCCGATGCCCGTCTTGCGGGGCCGAAACGCGGCGCCCTCGGCGTGGCGATTTTTGGGCCCGGCGGGAAGGATAACCACAATAGGTGCGCGAAACCGGCGGCCCCCCTTGCAGCCCCCCGGTGGCGACACTAAGACTCGGGTAACTCTTGTTGGGGTAACGTCCCGATCCATAGCAAAGCAGGCAGGTTCAAATGTTCGATCCAGTTGACACTTACATGAATACGCTCGTCCCCATGGTGGTCGAACAGACCAGCCGGGGCGAACGCGCTTACGACATTTTCTCGCGCCTGTTGAAAGAGCGGATCATTTTCATCAACGGCCCGATCCACGACGGAATGAGCCATCTTGTTGTGGCCCAGCTGCTGCATCTTGAGGCGGAGAACCCGAACAAGGAAATCTCGATCTACATCAATTCGCCTGGCGGTGTCGTGACCAGCGGTTTGTCGATTTACGACACAATGCAGTATATCAAGCCGAAATGTTCGACGCTGGTGATCGGTCAGGCGGCCTCGATGGGGTCGGTTCTGCTGGCCGGTGGCGAGACCGGGATGCGGTTTTCGCTGCCCAACAGCCGGATCATGGTGCACCAGCCCAGCGGTGGTTATCAGGGGCAGGCCAGCGATATCATGATCCACGCGGCCGAGACGCAAAAGCTGAAGGATCGCCTGTATGACATTTACGTGCGCCACACCGGTCAGACTAAAAAGGCGGTTGAAAAAGCGCTGGACCGTGACAATTTCATGAGCCCGGAAGAGGCCAAGGAATGGGGCCATATCGACGAGATCGTCGAAAACCGTGCAAAAATTGATACGGACGAGGCCTAGGTTCAAATCCTCGCGCTTCCGGCGCGAGGTGTGATTTTGAGATTGTAGCTGCCCCGGTGCTGCCCTAAGCTGCACCAAAAGGCGGCAAGCGGCCCGGTTTCGGGCGGCTGAGGATGGAGCCCGAAAGGTAGATCATGGCGACGAATTCAGGCGGCGACGGCAAGAACACGCTCTACTGCAGCTTCTGCGGCAAAAGCCAGCACGAGGTCCGCAAGCTGATCGCGGGACCCACCGTGTTCATCTGCGATGAATGTGTCGAACTGTGCATGGATATCATCCGGGAAGAGACCAAGGCCAGCGGTCTCAAGTCTTCGGACGGTGTGCCGACGCCCAAGGATATCTGCGAGGTTCTGGACGATTATGTGATCGGTCAGGCCACCGCCAAGCGGGTTCTGTCGGTTGCGGTGCACAACCACTACAAGCGTCTGAACCATGCCCAAAAAGCGGGCAGCGATATTGAACTGGCCAAGTCGAACATCCTGCTGATCGGCCCGACCGGCTGCGGTAAGACGTTGCTGGCGCAGACGCTGGCGCGGATTCTGGACGTGCCGTTTACCATGGCGGATGCGACCACGTTGACCGAAGCCGGTTACGTTGGGGAGGATGTCGAGAACATCATCCTCAAGCTTCTGCAAGCCAGCGAATACAACGTCGAACGCGCGCAGCGCGGCATCGTCTATATCGACGAGGTCGACAAGATCACGCGCAAGTCCGAGAACCCCTCGATCACACGCGATGTGTCAGGTGAAGGCGTGCAACAGGCTCTGCTAAAATTGATGGAAGGCACCGTTGCCAGCGTTCCGCCCCAGGGTGGCCGCAAGCATCCTCAGCAGGAGTTCCTGCAGGTGGACACCACCAACATCCTGTTCATCTGCGGCGGCGCGTTTGCAGGTCTCGACAAAATCATCGCACAGCGCGGCAAGGGTTCGGCCATGGGTTTCGGTGCGGATGTGCGGGACAATGACGAACGCGGCGTGGGTGAGATCTTCAAGGATCTCGAACCCGAAGACCTGCTGAAATTCGGTCTGATCCCTGAATTCGTGGGCCGTCTGCCGGTTCTGGCAACGCTTGAGGATCTGGACGAGGACGCTCTGGTCACGATCCTGACCAAGCCGAAGAACGCTCTGGTCAAGCAGTATCAGCGTCTGTTCGAGCTGGAAGACGCCGAACTGGCCTTTACCGACGACGCGCTGAAGTCGATTGCCAAAAAGGCGATTGAACGCAAAACCGGCGCGCGCGGGTTGCGGTCGATCCTCGAAGATATCTTGCTGGATACGATGTTCGAACTGCCGGGCATGAAAAACGTGACCGAGGTTGTGGTGAATGAAGAGGCGGTAACGTCCGACAAGCAGCCCTTGATCATCTACGAGGACTCTGCGGAATCTGCCTCGGCGGGCTAAACTCAGGTCATTTCATCCCATCGACCGGGTAGGGGGCGCTGCCCCCGCCGCGGCAAGCCGCGACTCCCCCGAAGTATTTTCGAACAGAAGAAGCAGGGGATCCGGACTTCATCTGGCCACAAATATCCCGGAGCGCGAGGCAGAGCCTCGCACCTGCGGATCGCTTTTCACAATAACGCGCATTTCATAAGAGAGGCCTAATGACAATTAAGCGCATTTCTTCTGGTGGCGAATTTGAAGCCAAAGCCGGGTATTGCCGGGCTGTCGTCGCGGGCGGTTGGGTGCATGTGGCCGGGACAGTCGGACGGGGTGATACGGTAACAGATCAATGCCGATCCGCTTTGGCCATAATCGAAAAGGTGCTGAAAGAGGCTGGGGCAAGTCTCTCGGATGTGGTGCGGGTCACGTATATGTTGCCGGATCGGTCCGAATTTGAACCCTGCTGGCCCATTCTGGCGGACACCTTTGGCAAGAACCCTCCGGCAGCGACGATGATCGAATGCGGGCTGATTGATCCGAAATATCGGATCGAGATCGAAGTGACCGCCTTTTTGCCGGAGTGACGCAGCCATCCCCGTTGCACTGGACCTCGGCGAGCCTTTGGTCCATACCTTCACCCAACCGAAACGCCGGAGGCAGATGATGGGAATCGTGAACACTCTTTTGCGGGCCGTGACCTGGTGGAACGGGGCCACCCTGAACACGCAGATTTTTACTGCACGCAAGGGCGTCAAGGTTGGCGAAGACGATGAAGGCAATGTCTTTTATCGCACCGCCGATGACAGCAAGCGCTGGGTGATTTTCAATGGTGAGGCCGAGGCCAGCCGGATCGACCCTGACTGGCATGGCTGGCTGCACCGGACCTGGGATGAGCCGCCGACGGATAAGCCGCTAAAGCACAAAGCCTGGGAAAAACCGCATCAGGAGAACCTGACCGGCACTGCACTGGCCTATGCGCCCGCAGGATCGCTGCGCCGAGCTGACCCGATTGAGCGCAAAGATTACGAGGCCTGGAGCCCGGAATAAACGAGGCAAGCGATGTCGACTCACAACTGGACCGAAGTATTTGTCGGCGGTGCCGTCTTGGCGTGTGCCGTCGCGTTTGGCGTCTATGCCAGCCAGTCCACCGGCCTTTCGCAAAGCAGCGCTGGGTATGAACTGGGCGCCTCTTTCCGTTCTCTCGAAGGAGTGGGGGTTGGCACTGACGTGCGTCTGGCTGGTGTGAAAATCGGCACCGTGACCAATGTCAGCCTGAACCCGGACACCTATCGCGCCGATACGACCTTTTCGATTGCGGACAGTATTCTTGTGCCGGATGACAGCGCCATCGTGATCTCGTCCGAAGGGCTGCTAGGCGGCAATTTTGTCGAGGTGATGCCCGGCGGGTCACCGTTTTTCTTTGAACCCGGCGATCAGATCGAGGACACGCAGGGCGCGGTCAGCCTGATTTCCCTGCTGGTCAAATTTGTGGCCGGAAGCGGCGACGAATGATGCGCTGCGCTCTGATTGCTCTGGCGCTGATGGCGACGGGCGCGGCGGCGCAGCAGAAGGTGCAATCAGGCCCCGGCGCGATATTGCGGGGTCTGGACAAGGTCAATGGCCAGACCGTCGATGTCGAGATGCAGAACGGCGCGACGCAGGCTATCTTTGGTCTGGATGTGGCATTGGGCGATTGCCGGTATCCGGTGGACAATCCAACCGGTGATGCCTTTGCCTATCTGACGGTCTGGGAAACCGGCAAGGCGGATCAGCTGTTTGACGGCTGGATGATCGCAACCTCTCCGGCGCTGAACGCGCTGGACCATTCCCGCTACGATGTCTGGGTGATCCGCTGTATCACCCCTTCGGCTGACTGAGGCACGGTTGCCGAGAAGTCGGCGCTGGCGCTGATAGCCTCATCCAGGTCTTGCCGGTATTGGCTGCGGGGGATCTCGATGGCTCCGAGCGTGGCCAGATGGGCTGTCAGGAACTGGGTGTCGAACAGTTGGAACCCGGTCTGCCGCAGGCGGTCGACCAGATAGGCCAGGGCGATCTTGGAGGCATCGGTGCGACGCGAAAACATGCTTTCGCCAAAGAACGCGGCCCCAAGAACCACGCCGTACACACCGCCCACCAGCCGGTCAGCTTCCCAGACTTCCAGAGAATGCGCGTGGCCCGAACGGTGTAGTTGCGCATACAGGTCGCGCAGTTCGGTGTTGATCCAGGTATCGGCCCGGTCAGCACAGCCATCCACGACGCTCATGAAATCGGTATCTATGGTGATCGTGAACCCGCAGTTCCGGATACGGCGCGCGAGGCTCCGTGAGATGTGGAACCCGTCCAGCGGAATGACCCCCCGGAACTTCGGATCGACCCAGAACAGGTCCGGGTCATCACGATGTTCCGCCATCGGGAAGATGCCGATGGAGTACCCATGCATCAAAAGCTCGGGGGACAGGCTCATACGGAACGCCCGAGGGCCGGCTGAGGCACCGGCCCTGTGGTCTTAATCGGCCATGTTCTCCGCAAGCCAGTGCTCCAGCCAGTGGATGTTGTAGTCGCCGCTGTGCAGGTCGGGCTCCTGCAGAAGGGCGTGGAACAGGGGCACGGTGGTGTCGATACCGTCCACGATCAGCTCACCCAACGCACGTTCCAGACGCGCCAAGGCTTCGGCCCGGTCGCGGCCTTGCACGATCAGCTTAGCGATCAGCGAGTCATAGTAGGGCGGGATCGAATAGCCGTCATAAAGCGCCGAATCCATCCGCACGCCCAGACCGCCCGGCGCGTGATATGCGGTGATCTTGCCGGGGCAGGGAGAGAAGTTGGGCAATTTTTCGGCGTTGATCCGGACCTCGATGGCGTGGCCGTTGATTTCGAGGTCGTCTTGGCCGAACGACATATCCTCGCCCGCCGCGACGCGGATTTGTTCGCGCACCAGATCGACGCCGAAGATGCCCTCGGTGACGGGGTGTTCGACCTGCAGGCGGGTGTTCATTTCAATGAAATAGAACTCGCCGTTTTCATAGAGGAACTCGATGGTGCCCGCGCCGATATAGTTGATCTTGGCCACGGCATCGGCGCAGATCTTGCCGATCTTGGCGCGCTCTTCGGGGCTGATGGCGGGGCCAGGGGCCTCTTCGAACACCTTCTGGTGGCGGCGCTGAAGCGAGCAGTCGCGTTCGCCCAGATGGACCGCCTTGCCCTTGCCGTCGCCAAAGACCTGAATCTCGATATGGCGCGGCGTGGTCAGGTATTTCTCGATATAGACCTCGTCATTGCCGAAGGCAGCCTTGCCCTCGGCGCGCGCGGTCATGAAGGCGCTTTCCATCTCATCAGCGGTCTGCGCAACTTTCATGCCGCGACCGCCGCCACCGGCGGTGGCCTTGATGATGACGGGATAGCCGAATTCTTCGCCGATCCGCTTGGCGTCGGCCAGCGTGGGAACGCCACCGTCCGAGCCGGGAACACAAGGCACACCCAGCGCTTTCATCGTGTCCTTGGCGGTGATCTTGTCGCCCATCACGCGGATATGTTCAGCGGTGGGGCCGATGAAGGTGATGCCGTGGTCTTCGACGATCTGCACAAACTCGGCATTCTCGGACAGGAAGCCATAGCCGGGATGGATCGCTTGTGCGCCGGTGATTTCGCAGGCCGAGATGATGGCGGGAACCGACAGATAGCTCTGCGGGCTGGGAGGGGGGCCGATGCAGACCGATTCGTCGGCCATGCGCACATGCATCGCGTCGCTGTCGGCGGTGGAATGCACGGCGACCGTCTTGATCCCCATCTCACGCGCGGCACGGATGACGCGCAGGGCGATCTCACCTCGGTTGGCAATCAGGATTTTATCGAACATCCGCCCGCCTTACTCGATGATGACCAGAGGGGTGCCGAATTCCACAGCATCGCCGTCGCCCACGAGAATGCGCTTGATGGTGCCCGATTTGGGTGCGTGGATGTGGTTCATGGTTTTCATCGCTTCGACGATCAGCAGCGTCTCGCCTTCGGACACGGATGCACCGACCGAGATGAACGAGGGCGCGCCGGGTTCCGGCTGCATGTACACGGTGCCAACCATGGGCGAGGTCACGGCACCCGGATGGCTGGCCGGATCATCGACGGCGGCAGGGGCTTCAGCCGGGGCAGCCGGGGCGGCTACGGGGGCCGGGGCAGGTGCGGCGGCGGGAACAGCGACCTGAACCGGGGCGGCCACGGTTTGCGACATGCGGCTGACGCGGACGTTCAGGCTGTCTTCCTCACCATATTCACGCTTGACCTGCAACTCGGTCAGGTCGTTTTCGCGCAGCAACTCGGCCAGTGCCTTGATGAACGCCACATCCGCTTCGTGTTTGGTATCTGTCATGAGTGTCCTCGACGGTTCCCCTTTGGCCCGTCTGTCCTTCGCGGGCTTTGGTCTGATTACGCGGCGTTATAAGCTATGCGCGCGGCCATGAAAAGCGCAGTCTGGGCTTGGCAAACTGGGTTTCAGACAGTTTACCACCCGCCGGACGGGTTAAAGCGGCATGCCCGACAGTTTTGCCACCAGTTCCGGCAATTTCCGGGCTCCGAATTTTTCCAGAAGCCGGGCGCGGTAGGCCTCGATCGTGCGGTAGCTGAGCCCCAGTTCAACGCCGATTTCCTTGGCCGACAGACCCCGGCAGGACAGGATCGCCACTTCACGTTCGCGCACGGTCAATTCGACCAGTGGGCGTTCTTCCGAGATGTCCGAGAAGCTCCAGATACCGTGCCGGAACGGGTCATCGGGCGTAAGGGATCGGCCGCGTGCCCGGCACCAGAACAGGTCTCCGTTACGGCGGCGCATGACCCGTTCGTCGGTATAGTATCCGGTGTCCTGCAGCGCGCGCAAGCCGCGTTGGCCGATCCTCTCCCAATCCGCGACCGAGGGGTAGAGGTGCAGCAGCGGCATGTTGCGATATTCGGCTTCCTCGCCACCGAAGGTCCGGGCAAACTGCAGGTTACAGCGCCGGATAATCCGGTTTTCCAGTTCCACCAGCCCAATCGGGGCGTATTCGAATGCGGGGTCGCTCATCTATTTATCGTGCCGGGAAACGGGGCGGAAATGAAGGGGCGATCGGAAATCTTGTTCAACGCGGCGGAAGGAGACCGATAAGGCTATTGGGTGGTTCGAGGCCCGCTCTTTTGTAAAGAATGTAAACTTTGATTGAAAACTGTGCGATAACTTATAGAAAAGGCAGGGCAGTCGTGAAAATTCCAAGGTGTAATACCAGATCGGCCCAAGGCGAAAGGAATTGCAGATGCCAAGTGCGCTGACCGGAAGCCGGATACGGGAACGCAGGCAGATCGCAGGTCTGCGGCAGGCCGAACTTGCGCGGCAGGTCGGAATCTCGGCGTCGTATTTGAACTTGATCGAACACAACCGCCGCCGGATCGGGGGCAAGTTGCTGGTCGATATCGCCGGGGCGCTGTCAGTCGAGCCGTCTCATCTGACGCAGGGGATCGAAGCGACGCTGATTTCGGCCCTTCGCGAAGCGGCGGTCGATGCGGTAGGCCAACAGGCCGAGGTAGATGGGTTAGAGGAGTTTGCGGGCCGCTTCCCTGGCTGGGCTGGCGTTCTGGCCCATATGCACCGCCGCGTCGTCTCGTTGGAGCGCACGGTTGCGACCCTGTCGGACCGGCTGACGCACGACCCTCAATTGGCAGCGTCCATGCATGAGGTGTTGTCGACTGCGGCTGCCATCCGGTCGACCGCTGCCATTCTTGCGGACACGCAGGACATTGATGCGGAATGGCAGGATCGGTTTCACAAGAACCTGCATCAGGATGCCGAACGCCTTGCCGACAGTTCCAAAGCGCTGGTCACATATCTGGATGAAAGTGACTCGGCCGCCGATCCACGCGGCGTGCCGTTGGAAGAGGTCGAGGCCTTTTGGGGCGCACAGGGGCATCACTTTCCCGAAATCGAGGCAAATGGTGATTGGTCGTCGATTGCGCTGGATGTTTTGGGCACGACCGCCGCCCGCGCCGTTGCCGAGGATGCGCTTCGGACTTACGCGGCGGATGCGCAGGTCATGCCTCTGGATGCGCTGACGGCTGCTTTGGGCGGGTCCGACCCCGACCCGATGGCACTCGCCGTTGAATTCTCGGTTGATCTGGCGACGGTTTTGCGGCGTCTGGCCTCGTTGCCCGAAGGCGCTCTGGCCCGCCCGGTGGGATTGGTTTTGTGTGACGCTTCAGGCAGTGTTTTGTTCCTGAAAACAATTCCGGGGTTTTCGGTTCCTCGCCATGGGGATGCTTGCCCGTTATGGCCACTGTACGCAGCCCTGAATCGGCCCCTGGTTCCGATTCGCAAGCGGGTTTTGCAAACAGGGCGCACCGCAGCCGAGTTTGACTGTTTCGCATTTGCCTGGCCCCAATCCCGTCCCGGGCACGACCTTGAGCCGGTCTACCGCTCAATCATGATGGTGCAGCCCGTGCCCGAGGGCCATACGGGGTCAAACGCAACGGCGCAGGTGGGTCCCGGTTGCCGTGTGTGCCCAAGCGCGGACTGTGCCTCGCGCCGCGAGCCTTCGATTCTAAGCGAAGGCTTTTGACAGTTTCCTGACAGAACGCTTAATCTGACTGAGGCGGATGGCAAATTGCGCGATCGGCTTTGGGAGGAACAGAAAATATGAGCCGAAAGGTTCTGCTGATAGAAGATGAGCCCAACATTGCCGAGGCCATCCGCTTTCTGCTGACTCGTGAAGGGTGGCAGGTGGAAACGCATGGCGATGGGGCGGATGCGGTGCAGGTCATCCAGAACGCGCGGCCTGATCTGGTTATTCTGGACGTCATGTTGCCGGGCAAAAGCGGCATGGACATCCTGCGCGACCTGCGGGATTTGGAAGACTTGCAGGGATTGCCGGTGCTAATGCTCACGGCGCGCGGTCAATCCCGCGACCGCCAGATGGCTGAAAACGCCGGGGTCAGCCGGTTCATGACCAAACCGTTTTCCAATGCCGAGGTGCTGACCGCCGTGCGCGATCTGCATGCTCAGGCCTCGCGGTTATGACCGGGGGAGGGGGCACAGGTCGTACGCCTTCAGGGCAAAGGCCTGCTCTGTTTCTGGAACGGCAAAGCTATCGCCGCCGAAGGCTGACGGATGCCGCCCGGCTGCTGCCGTTTTTGGGGGCGGCGATGCTGGCCATCCCCTTGCTGTGGCCAGATAATCAGGCCGAAGGTGCCGGGATGCCCCTGTCCGCGGCGATGATGTATATTTTCTTCTGCTGGGCGTTGCTGATCATTCTTGGGTTGGTCTTCGGCTTTGCCGCCCGGCGGTTCGGGGCGCGCGATGACGCGGATGCGGACGCAGACTGATGGCCACGCTGAATGTCCTGATACTGGTTTGTCTGGGCTATGTCGTTTTGCTGTTCGGGGTGGCGTTTGCCGCTGACAAGCTGGCCACGGGCAGACGCGGAAAATGGCTTCGGTCGCCTCTGTTCTACACGCTTTCCCTGTCGATTTATTGTACCGCCTGGACCTTTTACGGAGCGGTCGGAAGTGCCGCACGATCCGGGCTGGAATTTGTCACGATCTATCTGGGGCCGACGCTGGTCATGGTCAGTTGGTGGTGGGGCCTGCGCAAGCTGGTCCGGGTCGGGCGCAGCCAGCGCGTGACTTCAATCGCTGACCTGCTGTCGTCGCGCTATGGCAAGTCGAACACGCTGGCCGTGTGTGTGACCATTCTGGCGGTACTGGGTGGCACGCCCTACATCGCGCTGCAGTTGCAGTCGATCACGCTGTCCTTCTCGATCTTTGCCGAGGCCGATCCGACCGGTCTCTATCGCGAAGGGTCCAGCGTATTCTGGGTGGCGGCAGGCTTGGCGGTTTTCGCGATTCTGTTCGGGACCCGCAATCTGGACGCAAATGAACGGCATCACGGCGTCGTCACCGCAATCGCTTTGGAGGCGGTGGTCAAGCTGTTCGCCCTGCTGGCCGTTGGTGCTTTTGTGGTCTGGGGTGTGGCCGGCGGTGTAGGACCGATGCTGGACCGCATCGACGCGTCGGAAATCGGACAGTGGAACGTGGATGCCGGGCGTTGGACCACGCTGGTCTTCCTTTCAGCTGCCGCCTTTGTCTGCCTGCCGCGCATGTTTCAGGTCATGGTGGTCGAGAATGATGACGAAGGGCATCTAAGAACCGCCGCATGGGCCTTTCCGCTGTATTTACTGTTGATGAGCCTGTTTGTGATCCCGATCGCCGTGGTCGGGCTGGACCTGTTGCCCGCAGGTTCGAACCCGGATCTGTTTGTACTGACGGTGCCATTGTCGCAAGGCAATGAATGGCTTGCCATGCTGTCCTTTATCGGCGGGTTTTCCTCGGCCACGTCGATGGTGATCGTGACGGCGATGGCGCTGTCGATCATGGTGTCGAACCACGTGGTCATGCCGATCTGGCTGAGCACGCAGGAAGGCTCGGGGTCAGTGTCGGGTGACGTACGCAACATCGTTCTGATGGCGCGCCGGGTTTCCATCGCGGTCATCATGGCGCTGGGCTATTTCTACTATAGCCTGTCGGGCGGTGGCGCGGCGCTGGCCTCGATCGGGCTGATCGCCTTTGCCGGGATTTCGCAGATCCTGCCCGCTTTGGTCGGCGGGCTGTTCTGGCGCGGGGCCACGCGAACCGGCGCGCTGGTCGGCCTGACGGTCGGTTTCGTTCTTTGGATTTACACTCTGTTGCTGCCGGGCATGGGGAGCAGTTGGATGCCTGAATCGGTGTTGCAGAACGGCCCGTTCGGCATTGGCTGGCTGCGCCCGCATGCCCTGTTCGGCATCGAAGGGATAGACCCGATGGTGCATACGGTCATGTGGTCCATGTCGCTGAACACCGTCGCGTTCTGTGTCGCCTCTCTGCTGAGTTTTCCCAGCCCGCTGGAGCGGTTGCAGGGCGCCCAGTTCGTCAATGTGTTCGACCACTCGGTCGCGTTGCGCGGATGGACCGGATCGGTGGCGCAAAGCGAAGACCTGATGATCATGACCCAGCGGATTCTGGGCACCGGTCCGGCGCAAGAGTTCTTTCGGGCCGAGGTCGAGCAGCAGGGCGGCAGGACGCACCTGCCAGAGCCCACTCCGGGCTTTTTGGAACGTCTTGAACGCGAGCTAAGCGGTTCGGTCGGTGCGGCCACCGCACATGCGATGATCGGGCAGATCGTGGGCGGCTCGTCCGTTTCGGTCGAAGACCTGCTGGCTGTTGCGGATGAATCGGCCCAGCTTCTGGAATATTCCGGCCAGCTTGAGGTGAAATCCGCAGAGCTTAGCCGCACCGCGCGCAAGCTGCGCGAGGCAAATACCAAGTTGACCCAGATGTCCGAACAGAAGGACAGTTTTCTCAGTCAGGTCAGTCATGAGTTGCGGACGCCCATGACCTCGATCCGCGCTTTTTCCGAAATCATGCGCGATACAAGGGGCTTAAGCGGTGAGGATCAGACACGTTATGCCGCCATTATCCATGACGAAGCCCTGCGTTTGACGCGGTTATTGGATGATTTGCTGGACCTGAGCGTTCTGGAAAGTGGGCGGGTCAACCTGAACGTGGGTGATGACAGTCTGCGCTACGTTCTGGACCGGGCATTGTCCAGCGCTCTGGCCGGGTCCGATCAGACACTGAGGGTGCAACGCAGCAAGGCCTCGGAACGGATTGCGCTGCACACCGATCTGGACCGACTGGGGCAGGTGTTCATCAATCTGATCTCGAACGCGCAAAAGTACTGCGATGCGGAAGATCCGGTGCTGACCATCTCGGCCCATGATGTGGGGGGGCAGGTGGTGGTCGATTTCATGGATAATGGCAGCGGCATACCGCCCGAAGCCCAATCGCTGGTATTCGAGAAATTCGCGCGTGTGGGCGTCGACAAAGCGGGTGGGGCGGGGCTGGGCTTGGCCATCTGCCGCGAGATCATGCACCGCCTTGGGGGCGAGATCAGCTATCTGCCGGGGCAGGGAGGCGCTGCCTTCCGCGTCAGTCTTCCGCTGGCCTATCGGCAGGCCGCGCAATGATGTGTGTCTAAAGGACTTTGTAACCTTTGGTGCGGTAGACCAATAGGTGACCCTTGGACCTTTGAGTGAGCCAAATATATGGCACGGCCCGTCAACGCAGCTTTGGAACGAAAACTCTCCGCAGGGCGGGATGGTCCCGCCGAGGGCGCGCATTCGGTTCCACGCGCCTTGAGGTTGGGTTTTGCGCGGGCTGCGGGGGACCGGCTGAACCTGCCTCTGGCCGTGATTGGGGCGAAGCAGGGTCAACGCGCGCCCTGTGACCTGATTGGGATTGTTGGCGAAGATTGGTTGTTGTTGACGTTCAGCGGGTCCGAAGGGCTTGCTGCTGTATGCCTCGACCCCGCTGCCGTGTCCGCCATTGTCCAGATGCAGACCATAGGTGAGGTGATGCCTGGCGCTGTTGCCGTTCGCCCGTTCACGGACACCGACGCTGCGATGGTAGGCCCTTTGATCGAGGACGCACTGAAACGCGCGTCTGTGTTGGTAGAGGCTGCGGTGGACCAAAGCAGCTTGTCGGGCCATGAATTCTCGTCCCGTGCTTCGGATTTGCGCTCCTTGTCTCTGGCTCTGGCCGATGAGAGCTACCGTGCCTTTGAGTTAACCGTCGATCTAGCAGGCGGGTTGCGGCAAGGGCAGATCGCGGTTCTGCTGCCGGTGCGCCCGAGCGACTCAGAGGCGGGGGAAGACAGTCCGCTTAACGCTGGGCCAAGTCTTGAACAAGCGTCTGGCGTAGTCCGGGCCGAGTTGAACGCCATCCTGTGCAGGGTCACGCTTCCCTTGGGCGGGTTGTCTGGCTTGACAGTGGGTGAGGTGCTGACGCTGACCGGGGCCCGGCTTGACCGCACAGAAATCCTGACTATCGACAGGACACGCGCCGGGGTTGGACGGCTTGGCCAATGCGGCGGCATGCGCGCGGTTCGCTTGAATGAGCAGGCACCGGTACCCGAGTTGACCGAAGATCAGAGCTTTATCGAAAGCAGGTCGGGTGCGCGCCAGTCGGAAATCTGCGATGCGCCTGACCTGATTCCGGATACTCTGGATGACCCCGGCTACGCCATTGAGGCGGCACCCACGGGCTTGAACGAACCGCCGGGCGATTTGGGTCTGGTTGAGTCAGACAAGCTTGCCGCCGAAATCTCGCAACTGGCAGGCCTGACCGGCCCCGAGGGCTAAGTTTGGTCAGTCTGTCGATTTGCGTATCTGATCCAGCGCAGGGCGCAGGTTTTCCAATTGATAGCCTGCGTTGGTGGTCGCGGTCAGGATGTCATCAGTGCTCATCCGGTCACACTGCCCCAGCGCCCACACGACCGAGCATCTGGTGCCCGAGGCGCAATAGGCCAGAACCGGCCCGCCACAGCGTTCGGCCATATCCCGTTGCCGCGCTACGTTCTCGGGCGTCATGGTCTGATGCGTCAATTCCAGCACTTCGTATTCCAGGCCCGCCGCGCGCACCGCGTCCCCGATCGCATCCGACTGCATGTCTGCGGGGACCTCGGTATTGGGCCGGTTGCAGATGACCTTGACGAAGCCGGCCTCGGCGATGGCTGGCACATCATCAACGGTGATTTGCGGTGAAACGGCGTAGCGGGGGGTTATTGGTCGAATCTCCATGACAAATCCTTATGTCGCGTTTCGGACCCTGTCTAGCCGCGCGCCCATAGGCTGGGCCAGCAACATTCCCGCGATCATTGCGGCCAGAAATACGATCCCGCCAAGTCCGCCATAGCTTAGCGACGCAATCGCGGGCCCGGGGCACAGACCCGACAAGCCCCAGCCGATCCCGAACAGAGCCGACCCGACAATCAGCCTGCGATCCAGTTCCGGCTTGGCCTGTGTGGGAAACTGCCCACCGGTTAGCGGGCTGCGCCCTGCGGTCAGCCTCCAGGCGACCAGCATTGGTAGAATGGCACCGCCCATCACAAAGGCCAGGGTCGGGTCCCAGTTCCCGAAGATGTCCAGCCATCCCTGCACCTTGGTGGTGTCGGTCATACCCGAGATTAAAAGCCCCGCACCAAACAAACACCCGGCAATCAGCGAGATGAAAAACCGCATCAGATCACCCCCGACACATGACGCAGCAAGGCCACTGTCATCACTCCGGCGGCGATATAGACGAGTGTGGCAGCGATCCCGCGCAGGGAAAACCGCGAGATACCACAGACCCCATGTCCCGAAGTGCATCCATTCGCAACACGGGTGCCGATGCCAACACACAGCCCCGCGATGATCACAAGCCCCAGATTGGTGGTCAGGTGGGTTTCGGCCTGCGGTGCAACCAAAGGGCCCAGCAGCAGGGGCGTCCCAATAACGCCGACCAAAAAGACCAGACGTTCCGCGTTGCGCGACGGGTCGGTTCTGTCGACAAGACTGCCCAGAATTCCACTGGCCCCCATGATCCGACCATTGCCCAAAAGGTAAACTGCCGCCCCAAGGCCAATCAGCAACCCGCCGAGCGCTCCCCACATCCAAGCTGTGTTCATGTCAGATAGTTCCCTTTTCTTTCATCAGCGTTCGCTTCCTGCAGCATGGGCATACATTTGACGCACGAACCCCACTGCACGGTGGAACCCAGCGAGCATCGGAAGGCCGTGCGGAATACTAACGTGATCCCGTTGAATGTCAGGGTCGCTTGGCCTCACGACAGTACACATATAGAAAGCGGAATGCATTGCAATAAGCAGAGCCACTTTGACGCTTGTCAAGGAAACCCATGTTAAACTTGCTTAAACTTTAGCCAAACCGCGCCAGATTGCCGAAAAAGCCGAAATGCCCGGCAATTTTCCGCACAACGTAAAGTGAACCCCTTCGGGTCTTATTCTCGTTACATATATCTGTCATAGTGAGACATCGTGGGAGGATGGAATATGGCACACACAAATCTCTATTCCGAAGCCGAGCAGCTGGAACAAAAGCTTCAGGACGCCTGCCTTGATACGCGTCTGGCCTTGCAGCCGAGCTTTAGCAAGGTTGTGGATCGCATGCGTCAGCAGGGCATTCACATCCCGTCGCGCCTGCGTCGGTTGGATGCGGCATTGTGTGAGGACGCAATGGAAGCGCAGTTCGACAACTTGCCGATTTAAGTCAAACGGTCATCCGAAGGATATCCCGAGGATGACCAGCATCAGCCCGATCACCGACAAAAACAAAGACGCCAGGTTCCAGGGCAGAACGCCCTGAACGGCAGCTCTCAGTTCATCATCCGACAAACCGGCCTTGCGCGCTTTCATTACGCGCAGGATGCACCAGATCAAACCGGCAAGCCCGGCCAGAGACAGGGCTGCCCCGCCCCAGGTGATGAATTCGAACATGGTTCCCCACAATTCTCTGCCGATTTCCCCCGCGCTTAACGGATCAGGTTGGCCGGTACAAGCCCGCCGCCCGGATTGCGTGCTTGCGACCCGCGCGGCTGCGATGTATCCGGCATATTGCCCGCTGTCACAGCATCAGATTTCAGCCCTTGGGAGAGACGCATATGGAAGACATGACCGAAGATCAGGCCACCGCAAATTACCGGGTAACAGCAGGCGAGTTGCGCCAGTTCATCGAACGGTTCGAGCGGCTGGACGCGGAAAAGAAAGACCTCGCCGAGCAGCAGAAAGAGGTTATGGCCGAGGCCAAGGCGCGCGGCTACGACACCAAAGTCATGCGCAAGGTCATTGCGTTGCGCAAGCGTGATAAGGACGACATTGCCGAAGAAGAAGCTGTGCTCGAGATGTATAAGGAAGCGCTGGGCATGTAAGGCCCCAGAGGCGGGCTAAGGTTGCAAGAACCGAATATTCGGCATCGCCCTGATTTTCGCCAGATCCTGCTGGTACAGTTCCGAAAACGCCTCGACCACGTCAGCGCTCCAACCTGGAAGGTGCAGTTCTTCTTCGATCTGATCGGGCAGGGCGTGCTCTTCAAAGATGGTTTCCAGCTTTTCCCTGCGGTCGCGGGGATGCTGGGCTGTCTCTTCCCGGATAAGCTGCAGAAGCTGTTTCTTACCGGTTTCCGTCAGAAGCGAAGCCAGTAGCGCGTGTTCGTCCTTCAGCGCAACATCCTCGGGCAGATCGGCCATAGCGCGCAGGATGTCGCCCCAGATCAGAGGCGTGTCCTCGTTTTCCCACAGCGTTAGCTGCACATCGGGGGCCAGGTCCTGCAGATCTTCGATCATGCTGAGCCAGTTAAGGCAACTCAGGTCGGTACTGTGCAGGATTGCCTCTCGCTGTGTCTCGTGCAGCGACATTAGCACTTTGGGGATAAAACTGCCGGGGTTCATCAGGCCCACAAAAAGCTCGATGTCACAGTCCCCAAGCAGTTGCGCCGTGTATGCCGTGCGATGCCCGGCAAAGGGATAAATCTGCCCCTGCTGCAACGCGGTTCTTCTGGGGCCAAAAAACTTGTCACTGGACAGAACCACACGGCGGATCGCCTCGCCGTCGGGCAGGATACCCCGCAGAGTTTCCTGAGCCTCTACAAACGGTCTGTCCTGCACTTGAGCGTCCGACATTTCTTTCACGAACTGCCTGCAGGGACGCGGGCCCAGCACCGCAAGGCCCCGATCCGCCAGACCAGGCCTGTTCGCCAAAAGAGACCCCAACAATTGCCCGTGATCGGTAAAAGCCGCACCGGCGTGAATAACGACCTGCATTGTAATCCCTGCGCCCTGACGTCCTGTCGCGTGTGTTACAGCCTGTTTGCCGGCCCGTAAATGCCACGGTCCGGGTTTCGGAATGTTCCCGGGTTTTCAGAAATCCGAACAATCTCTGAGGTCGAGCGAAAAATGTGGCTTGCAGTCCCGCGCCAGAGACAGTAATCGACCCACAGCGCCCCTATAGCTCAGCTGGTAGAGCAACTGATTTGTAATCAGTAGGTCCGCGGTTCGAGTCCGTGTGGGGGCACCAGTCTTTTCCAAAAAATTTCAATTATTCAGGCAGTTAGCCTTGTTATAGGCGTTTCTATCCACCCTATTAACCACCTAATTAGATGATGATGCTCTAATTGTTTTATGTGCGTCCATCTACGTTCGCCTTAGGAAACCGCAGGTTCGATTCCTGCACGGCTCACCACTGTTTCCTAATAGAAATCTATTAGATAGGCGATGCTCCGTGTCACCCACTTAGGTGATCGTGACGCGTTTTCGTTGTTCTAGGGGACATATGGGGGACATGGTGGCTTGATTTTGACCCTTTGTAGCGCCTCAAGAATTGCTGTGTGAATCCATGCCCAGACTTTATTTCACAGCAATTCTTGTTTGCGAAATCGTGGCACGCCGCAGGTCTCCAACAAAGTTATGTCCCGCGCCGGGAACCGAGACTAATTTCGCTTCAATCCCGTGTTGTTGCAAGGCCGCTATATATCTGCGGGCCGTGGCGATGGGCGTGATATCGTCGTCAGCGCCCGTGATTGCAGTTACTGAGGTAGAAGCTTGAACACGCTTTGCGAACTTCATGGGATTCTGGCGGCGCTCGCTGCCAGAGCGCCCAAGGTGGCGCGCCCACCATTGTGTATCACAAAGGCACGATACGAGTATCGCGTGGTCTACCAAACCATGGTTTTGCCCAATTATCGCTCCAATCGTTAGGGCACCCGCAGAGTGCCCCACCATTACGACCTTCTCAGCGCGGTAATGATCCTTCAGGCGCTGCACGGCTGCTGCGATGGCCCTATTGTGAGACCTCGTTGTGTTGTCTCGTCGTCTGTTGTTTGTCCCTGAACTAAACCTATTGTCTGAGGTATAGTATCCCAAACGGATCATGTTAACGGTCACGACACGAGCTGTGTCTACCTTCGCTGCTGTGCCGTCCTTAGCAAAGTAATCCGCCGGACCGCCCCTTGATACATCCCCATGCAAGAACACAATCAATGTGTTCGCCGGAGCGACTCTTCCTACGACTTGGATTGCAATGCACTCCCGGTCCCCTTTGACGTAGGTCAACATATCTTCTTCGGCGCAATTGCGGCTTGGCCGAGTCTCTGACAGTGCCGCTGCGTTTAGAAGAAGCGTGAATATCGCAGTATAGAGTACAGCTCTCATGATATGCGTTTCAACAAATTGGTTGTGACACAGTAGAATGTGTGTGGTTCGATTGTCAAAATGACACTCTAAAAACACCCACCTAGGGCTGCGAGCATACAACCAGACGAAATCATCAAATGAGAAGTATTGCGTCTTACCTAGTCTTGTTTGGCGGTTTCTTAATATCCACCTGACTGCCTTTCGAGTCCTTTCTGCAAGTTTCCAAAGAAAAATAGATGGAACCCCTCAGGTGGAGGATCAATCAAGTATCTTACTCGTTCAATCCTATGGAGTGTATTGTTATTTTTGAGAATCACGGTGCAAGAGGTCCCAGTGGAACGCAAATTGAGTGCAATATTCGTGGCAGACATGGTCGAGTTTTCGAGACTGATGGAAGCCGACGAGATTGGCACGCTAAAGCGTCTAAAAATCTACAGAACTGAAATCATAAGCCCGGCCATCAACGATAGTCGTGGTCGAATAGTCAAAGACATGGGAGACGGAATACTAGCTGAATTCCCGTCCGTTGTAGAGGCAGTGCAATGCGCAGTTGCAATTCAAAAAGCACTCGCAGAACGGGAAGCGGCAACCTCAGAAGATCAGCGTATCCGATATCGAATAGGCGTCAACTTGGGCGACATTGTATGGGATCAGGGGGATATTTTTGGTGACGGGGTCAATGTTGCTGCTCGACTAGAACAATTGGCTGAGCCGGGTGGGATATGTATCTCAGGAACGGCATACGACCAAATGAGGTCTATCCTAGATGTAGGATACGCGCCGCTCGGGGATGTTCGCGTCAAGAATATCCAACGTCCAATCCGAGCCTACAAAGTTCTGACAGATCCCCAACATTCCGGCATGATCGTTAATGTGAACCATCGCGCTTTCAACGAAGTTCGTTGGCGTACCTTCGCCACTGTGGTTGTGATTTGTCTAACAGTTGTTTTTGGGGGAACGTGGTGGTGGATGTTTCAATCGGGATTGAACACCGTAGATCAGGATGCGCCCCCCGGCGCTCATTCACTGGAAGGAAGCGCAGCGAGCGTAATTCCTACCTCACTTCCTTTTGAGACGACTCCAGACCCAATGATATGCGATGTCGGCGATCCGTTTCATCCCGACTGGCACACAGAAGGAACCCGAAGCAAAAAGTCGCCTATCAGAGGAACCTTGTACATAGTCTGTCCTACTCAGCGCTTTGGCTGGAATAGTTTCACAATTCCCATAAATTGGTTCGACGAGGCTGGAAATGGGTATACCGATTGCGATTACAAGGACGCCAGCCGCCACTACTGCTGGATCACGGTTCCACAAAATCAGTTGAGAGATGGCCAGCGTCCGAGTAACTAATCGTGATGTGGAAAACAACTCGATTGAGGGTGTTAAGGGTGGCGACGGAGACTGCGCGAAGACAGCTATTGACTATTCGTCCAACCAAGAAATCGCAGGTATTGGTGGCGCAGCAACGGCCCATGATAGCAATCGACTTGCGGTTCAACCTCGCGCCACAACCAACGGTGGCTCCTTCGGAAACGACCGTATGTCGAACCACATGAAGCACGTCCCATCCGCGTTCCGCTTATCGCCCATCAGAAGATGCGCCCCTGTCGTTCTGTGCCGTATCAGCGCCGCTCTGAACGCCCGTAGGTCAATCAGCCACCAGCTATCGATAAGCTGCCCGTCCGGCCCTGCATGGCCGTAGAACATCCAGTCTCCGTGGCCATTCACTATCTTGGATAGCTCAGTCTCTGCACCCGTTGGCAGCTTGGCTCTGATGGTGAACTGGTGCGGGTATCTTTCTGCGAACCCATAGCGTCGGACCCTGGCTGCAATACGCATGTCTTTGGCGTCCAGCATCAACAGGTCGGTCGCCTGAAAGTGGTCCAAAGGATCAGGCGCGGCCTGTAGGATGTGGCTGCCGATGATACGTTTTATCTCAGGCAGGAACTGGTCCGACCAGTGCCGGTTGACGGTGCAATAGCTCATATCAAATCTCAAACATGAAAACGGGCGCAGGAAATGCCGCGCCCGAAAATGAAGTTGGATCAAGCTGCCTTATCGTCTGTTCCTCCTTTCTGCTGATATTGGGCAGTCTCCAAGCGGTCAATTGCATCAGCGGCTAGTTCCGCGATGGCTTCGAGCAGAGCGTCGTAGCCACCCTTGTTTACCAGGTCGATGTTCAACGCCGAGTCGCTGGCAGCAATCCCAACCCGACACAGGTTGAAGATGTCGTAGCAGTTACGTTCGGCTGAACGGGGAATTTTCGTGTCGTAGATTTCGTGTGTGTCGTTCATGATACCAACTCCGGTTCGTTCACTGAATCCAGCGCGACGTTGAGCTTGTGAGCCCGCTCCTGCGCAATGGTCAGGACTTCCACCATGTCTTCTTGCCCATCAACGCTGCTGCGCAACGCGATAGACGCGTCCAGTAAGCATTCAACGATTAAGGCCTCTTGCTGCAGTTCGGCACGAGTGCAGCCCTTCTTGGGATAAGATAATACTTCTCCGTTCGCGCTGGCGCGTTGTTCTTGCATTGCTATGTCCTCCGGTTATGGTATTGATAGAAATCATATCATAACGAGCAGCAAGAATGTCAATAGAAATTCTATCAATTAGGCAAATCAAAGCCGCAAGGGCACTGCTGGCTTGGTCTCAGGTTGATTTGGCTGAGCGTTCGGGAGTGTCTTACCCCACGATAGCCCGCCTAGAAACAAAAGACGGTCCATTGGGAGGCAGAAAGGAAACGGCCAAGGCGATCCGCGCTGCCTTCGAAGCTCAAGGAATCCAGTTCCTAGACGAAGGCGATACGGCCAATGGGGTTGGGGTGGTTCTAAAATCCCAAGTCATTGACTGAACGAGTTTTCGCCAATTTAGTCAGTAAGTGTACACATCTGTGACGGCTAAATTCTGCATAAGGATTGATTTTATGCACCGTCTGGTACGCGCGCAGAAAAAGGGTTTTAATTCATGAATTTGCGTGCACCACTTCGGATAACAGACTGATTCTCTTGACAAATAGTTCCAGAACTATTAGCTGTTAGTTAACCCGATGCGAAAGCGGTCGGTAGTTGACGGTACATAATCCATCGGGGGGAGCGCTTGCGCTCCCCTCTAGTCTTTACGGTATGTGCTTCGCGCCATAACCCCAAATTTTTCCGTAGGCTGACCTGTCGTACTTTTGTTTGCTTAGAATTTCAGAAACTTTAGACGCAAAAGGGGCCTTAATAACTTCATGGCCCATATTGTGTCGGATCGTATAGTGCGATGGATGCGCAAGTAGGTCGCACAGTTGAAGACCCGCAACATTATCCTTTTTGGTTCGAAACTTGAGATTTGAAGATGGTATGTGTTCCTGTATCAATTCCTTCGGAGCAAACCGAGTGCCGTTAGTTTTGAAGTGAAGCAACTCGGCTTGAAGCGCCTTGTCTTGGCCTTTTGACCTAGCCTCGGGCATTATGTCACCGGTACTGCGCTTGCGTTTCAATAACTGAGCACACTTTTCGACAATGACTTCCATCAACACGTGATATGGGTGCGTACGTTCCCAGTGGTTCTTTAGCTCAAGTTCCTGCTTGTCGACCAAAACAGTTATTACTGTGTAATCTGCGTCTAAGAAAACTCGAAGAATTTGGGCATCAAACTTCGACCGTACTTCCGGATACTTTAAGCACTCGAATGGTCCCTTACATTGCCTGATGTCCGAGCGGTGGAAACAAATTGGAGCATCTGGGTCCTCGTTGAACACCTCTGCCTTTATTCGATTGAAGGCTGGAACAAGATAGTCTCTGGCGTGTTCGATCTTCATGACAACGCCGGTCAAGCTAAGGAAACGATTTTTTTCTAAATCCAGACGTGTCATCTTGTCCACGCCGTGCTCGTCTAAGTACATTCTATGCATGAAAAAAACATGCCGACCTAGAGGTATGTGGTCAACATCGCAATCGGTGTTTTTGGGCGAGCTTGTGGTTGGTGCGCCCCGTTTGCTTAGGGCACACCGGTATCCCTAGTCAGGACGAACGTTTAGACTGGATAGCTGGATCATAACCGCCCAGTACGCGAGGCTTGTCACTCAATTAGTACACGCACCGCCCCATCTTTGTTTTTGCATGAGCGGTGCCGCACAAGGTCGTTTACATACTTCTCACTTATCGCCTGAATACGATTAAGTGACTCAACCACATCTCTCATTTCGAAAGTTTCCGAAAATCTTAATAACCCGTCGTCTGAAACTCCTGAAATCGTGATGGAATCGCTGGATTTAGCCAGTCCAGTGATATCAATGCCAAGCTTGACATCATGAGAATTGAAGCCGCTATCGCGGAATCCCCGGCCATCAGAAAGTTCAAAAGTCATAGTTATTTTGGTTGAAGCGAGCGCTTGTCTCCACGCACTATTCTGAAAAACGGGCTTATCAGACGCGAACTTTAGCGGGATGGGTAATGTATAGACTACAGTTTCCCACCCTCGGGAAGATGTGTAGAGCCGACCAGATTTTGAAAACCCTGGCACACCTTCGTGCTCTAAGTTCGTTCCAGTGTTGGTTGCATCCAAGACCAAAACAACACGCTCTTTCATTGTTTCAGTGGAGTCGGATGAACCCAATGGGTACATGAAATAGGACCAAGAGTTATACTCACCTGAAAGTTGACAGCTCGGCATAGCAAAAGCCGAGTGGCAAAGCAGCAGTGCAATGAAACTAGGCAATACCTGTCGAAAAAAAACCAACTTTGGAGGCAAAGCAAAAAATCGAAACCACATACAAACTCCTAACTTGATAACAAGATTGATTGCCAGAAAAGCAAGAACACAAATGGGAAATGAAATAAAGAGATTCAGACCGTGATGAGGTGTTTCCTACCGAACTTGTCCCCCGATGTTTCGCGCCCAGCCCCTGTAAATCCACCGTATTAAGAGGAAGCGGTGACATTCTGGCCGAGCCGGTATTTACCGGTGTTAACCGCCGTTGCCGAGTTGTCGGAACCGGCTAAACGCGCCTGACGGGCATATTTGGGGCCTGTGCGGCCAAATATAGCAACCTGTCTTGAATTTTGAACTTAGTTGTTGCCGGTGCATGCATCTATCCACTGCGAAAAATATTCTGCCCCCTTTGGTACGTCCTCCGGTTCAAGGACAAAGGGTACTAACATTGTCCTGAGCTCCAATGACTTGGAGTTTTGGGTCTGCTGACCGACCGGTTGTCCAAACATAGTTAATGTATCGCCGCCAATTCCTTCAAACTGGTTGGCTTCGAAGCCGATGCTTTCATCACGCTGCATTGAAATAGCGAACCCGTTGACCCGGCTGTCTAGTTGGTAGCTTTGCACCTTCGATAAATCGATGGAGTACGCATTGTATTCCAAAAGAAATGTGCCGTGGTAAAACCCAGGCCGGAATCCGCCATCAAGAATGTACGCATTGCAATAATTATTCTCATCTGCGTACACATTTGTGGCTTTGGCTCCAACGCTGGCACTAACTTGTCCTACCCCGTTGGTAGATATTCCAGAGGACAGCGGAGAGAATTGAATAAATTCCACATAAGCATTGTAGGGGCTTATCGAACTTGCCACCGGAACCTTGTTCGAAAATGCGTTATCAAAACACTCGAGTCGTGCAATGTCGTGCTCAATTGTCACGCAGTCGGCACCAGTTGTCTGAGCAGACACCACAAATGGACTAATGGAAGCCGAAACTACGACCCCAATACAAGTTACTGCCTTAAACACAATCAATCTCCCTCGTACCAAACAAAACTCTCACTGGCAGTCGGATGTTATTCAATATCAGTAAGTCTTCAAAGCTTGTTGCTTTCCATCTTTGTGGAAAGGCCGATTGTCTATTTCGCTCTACTTTAGACGCCGTTTCCGCGCCGCCATCTTGCGGCAGCCTTCCTTGCAATACTTGGCGTCGATGCGCTTCCATTCGGGCATGAGGTTGCCGCAATAGGCGCAGTGCCAGCCTCGGGAATCGTCCTGCGCGAACCTTATCTACCGTTCCACAATCATTGATTTTCGAGCCAATAAGAGTATGATGGTACGCATGTTTCTTTGAGTTTAGAGGTTAGCGTGAAGTTTCTTCCGTTGTTGTTCTTTTTTTCGCTCGCGGCATGCAATTCCACGTTGGATAGTTCAGTCGCAAAATCTCCTCCTTCTGCCGGAAACTTTGACTCTGCGTTAAGAATTTACGCAGATTGCTTATCGGAATCAGCTGGCGCACATATGAGCGGTTCCAGGGGTCTCACCGAAACCCAAGTAATCAACAAATCACTTGGAGATTGCCGAAAATCCGGCATGCAGGCTGCCGAGTTCTTACTCGATGAAGAGGCTACCGACTTACCTATTCGCTACCATGATTACTCGCATGCAAAGAAGTTCGCGCTGCCGATTATAGAGCAAGACGGGTACAAGTTCCTGCAAAACATAATCGCAAGGAGTCAGGCAAATGCCTAAGTCCTCTAAACTCCTCTTATCTTCCTGTGCACTAATTGTGTTTGCCGCAACTGGCGGCGTGGCAGCCCCTAGCGATCAAGATATCAATCGCATGGACACACGTAGCGAAAGCGGTTTCTTGCGTTTATTGGAGAACTCTAAACCGTTCATCGAGGCATTTCTGGAAGCTGGGGCAGCCATTGCGAAACACCGCGCGACAGGAGTGACGAGTTCCCCCGGTATTGGCGGTGCAATAAGCAACACAATAGTAAAAGGTGGCGAAGTCGGAGTAGAGTTAGGCATTACTGACTACAAAGTGTCCAGAGACCAACAACAAAAGATTGGTGTCTACGCACACGAAGTCGCCGATGGCAGAGTTAGCTTTGATGACGCCGTGGATCAAATCATGGGCAGCAATTACACCCGAGGTGCTGGACGAGCCAACGTGGAAAAGGCGTTGCGGGCCGAGGTTCTGAAAGTCCAGAATCAATAATTGGTCGACTTCAATCTTTGATCACTCCATTGCCGCGCCAGCGCAATCAAACGGTTGCGCTCAGCCCAAAGGGCGATATTTGCCTCTGAGATACGCTTGCGGCCTTCTGCTGTTTTTGCGCCGGTCGATAGCCCGCCATGCAGGCGGCAGCGGGTCTTGCCTGCGAGGGGTGTGGCCATGCAAGCACCGTTCTTTGTCTTGGCTCCGCAAATATTGGCTTTCATGACCAACCTCCTTGGAAATCTGGACGTTGTGCGCTTGGGTACTTAGATTGATGCCATGACCCCAGCCGAACCCTCGTTAGCTTTAGAAGTGGCCGCAGGCATTCTGATTGCCTACTGCGTGGTGTTCTGCGCCAAGTCTGCACTTGCACACTGGAACCGTGGCGAGGGGAACATGGCTATTTTCATAGGCTTTCCCGTTGTACTCGTTGGAGGCACCCTCATTCTTGCTGGTATGGGTACAATAAGCTGGTAGCAGTATTCCCTGCGAACACGCCTGCTGCAGCGCCGGGGATTGCCCCTGT